>NZ_JBBKBE010000003.1:0-255872 GCF_037890075.1 Mediterraneibacter sp. ICN-202921
ATTAAAACTATAGTATTCATAAAAAAGTACTTGCATTTTTACTTTTCTTAAAGTATGATACAAGTACTTTCTATTATTTCTATTTCATGTAAAGTATTTTCAATATCGGGTCTGATAAAATTTCAAAGAGGAAAATGAAAAAAAGATTGTTTGTAAACGTTGCGGCGGGAAAATGTATTGAGCAAAGAGCAGACATATGAGGTATTTCGGTTTATTGAGTATGGCACACAGTGCAGGCAGAGTCTGGATTGTGTACAGGGTTTTTTGCTGATCGACTATCTGAAAGAATATCCAAGAGTGGAGAAAGATTGTCTTTTCAGATGGTTCAGACAGCTGGGACATTTGTTGGAGCAGTATCAGTGCTGTAAAAAAGGGCGCTGCTACCGATATCTGAATCCATACAGTGTATTAGTGATGGATGGAAATGTATTTCTTCTGGATCTGGAGTCACCAGAGAATGAAGAGGCGCTTAAAAATATGCAGAAAAGGACAGTGAGCAGTCATTTTGTAAGGCCGATATTTGAACGGAAGACAGATACGGCAGTTCAGATCGATCTGTTCTGCATGGGGAAGATCATGCAGTTTATTCTGTCCTATGCAGAGGTGTATCCTGCGTTGGGAAGACGAGAAGAACATTTGCTCAGGCGGGTGATACAAAGATGTTTGGGAGAATCGGTGAGAAATTATGAGAGTTTTGCACAGCTGCAAAAGGCTTTGCCTCAAGTAAAGGAAAAAAGGAATAAAAAGGGCGTAAGGTACAGATACATTGTTTTTATAGGGAGTTTTGCGGCATTATGCATAGGAAGTGTTTTGTTTATATCCGGAAAAGACGAAGGAACTAAAAAAGAGGAAGCTGTGCAGAAAGACATACAGGAAGATGTGTCGGAACATATGCAAGAAAGCGGTACGGCTCAGCAGAGAGCGGAAAAGAAGAAGGATGAAACACAGATGGACAGTATGCGCGAGGAAGGGCAGGAAGACAAAATAAAAGAAGGGGAAGAAAGCCTGTCAACGGATGAGACTGAACAGATCGTCGCGTCATTGAAGGAAGGACTTTTGTTAAATACCTCTGCGGAAAACCAAGAGGTGATCGTAAAAGGAAAGGAATTGGAAGCAGAGATATTGCGGTGTTTAGCCGCTGCGTATGAGCGAGAAGAAATGTTATTGGAAGCGGCAGGGGCTTATGCAAGGCTGTGTGAAATAGAAGAACAGCCGGAGCGTGTGGAGATGGCAGGCATAAAGAAGATGAAGTTGGAAGCAGGGGCGGGACAGTATGCGCAGGCGATACTGACAGGTGAAGAATTGCTTAAGAAATTGGAAGATTCCGAAGAGATCGAGGCGTTGATCAGGGAGTATGAAAAAGAAGGAGGAAAAGAGCACAATGAGGAATAAAAAAGTACAGCGCATTTGTATATATGTTATCCATGTTATCTGCGCAGCAGTGGCAGTTTGGCTGTGCATGGGTCTTTCTCCTGTTAAGGAAGAAACGCACGGAAAAGAGAAGGAAGAAATGGAGGACACAGAAGAAAACTGTGAAAAACCACAGATCCTTTGCTCTTCACCGGACGGGGCAAATGGATGGTACCGGTCGGCGCCAAAGGTGCAGATCATCCATACGGATGAGAATACGGTCACGCGATATGAGATCAAGTCTGAGTCGGGCAAACAGATAGACGGAGAATTAAAGTGGGGAGAGGTGATAGAATACACCGTGCCGGAAGACTTCTGGGAGGAAGGGGAACATACGATCCGGGTGTGGATGACAGATGCCGAAGAAGAAATCTACAAAGAAGAACGGAGCGTGAGAGTAGACAGAATAGCTCCTGTGGTACCGGAAATCTCCTATCCGACTGTAAGTGAGTATATGTTCTGTACAAATACAGAGTTGGAGATTGCAGCGAGCAGCGCAGATCAAGTATCCGGGATCGAGAAGATTGTTTTTATGCAGGAGGAGACAGAGTTTGGATGTATAGAGGAAAAGAAGGGAAGCATAGTCGTCTCACCGCCGTTCTATGGAAAGCTGCATGTATATGCGGTAGATAAAGCAGGAAACAAGAGTATAGACTGTAGTACAGAAGAAATTTTGTGCGAGGCCGAGGAACCGGAGATTTCCATAAGCATGCCGGAGACAGAAAGTGGATGGTATACAGATGGAGTGGATATTATTGTGGATATATGGGAAATGGTCAGCGAAATGGAAAAATGTGCAGGGCTCAAAGAAGTCTGCTGTTTTGTCAATGGAAACGGCGTATGGGAAAAGTCGTATAATCGGGAAGACAATATTAAGCAGGAGCATATACTTCTGCGAGCAGAAGAAAGGTCGTTTTCAAAGGAGCCGGTTCAGATTGTGATAGAAGCAGCGGATCATGCAGGAAACACAGCGGTGCAAAGCAGAGAGATATACATAGACGGACAAACGCCTTTGATCAGGGCAGAAGGGCTCTATGAAGATATGATCACAGCACAGGCACAGACGGTCAGGATCTATATAGAAGATGAAAATATAGTAGAAGATTTTCATATAGAGATCAGCAGGACAAGTCCGGAAGGAGAAGTATATACAGAGGCCGGAGGAACACCGGTGGTTTATAAAGAGACGGAACAGGCAAGGGAGATCGGATATACATTGACAGAAGAAGGGGAGTATCGATGTGTGGTGACAGCGGAAGATCAGGCAGGGCATATGCATACAGAGGAATATCATTTCATTTTGGACAAAACGAGCCCGGTCATACGATATGTCAGTCAGCTCAATGGGATATATATTCCGTATTTTGAATGGAATTATGGAAAAGAGGAATTGATACAGGATTTTACAGACTATACCTATCATATATATATGGATGGCATGCCCTATCTTGCGGGAGAGAGGATAACAGAGGAGGGGGTGAAGATTTTGCAGGTGACAGCAGAAGACAAGGCGGGCAATGTATCAAATGCATATGCTGTATTTATAATCGATCATACAGCGCCGGATATTCGATGGAAAGGTGTGGAAAATGGGAAGATATATAAAGAAAAAGCGGTTCTTTCTGTCTGGGTAGACAAAGAAGGGGAATGGCTGCGAAAGATCGAGATCAATGATGAACAGCAGAAGATCGGCCCTGGCAGTCAGATCATACAATATGAGTTTTCTGCAGCCGGACAGTATCAGATCACGGCAGAGGCAGAAGACTTGGCAGGTAACAGAAGTAAGAGCGAGATGACCTTTACCGTGCAACAACAGATGACGGCGGCAGAACGTATGGCAGAGCCGGTGAGAAATCTGTTCAGAGAGGAGAAGGACAGTGGGCGAAGAAAGGAAAAAGATGTGAATGACAGCCTTCATGTTCTGTGGGGCTTGGGGATTCTTTTGCTGGGAAGCGTGCTGATAATTGTTGGGAGAATACATAGAGGCTGGCACAGAAAAGATCCTAAGGAATAAAGGGGATAAGAACCCCCATAAAAGGGAGGATGCCAGGCGGCTGGTCATCAGCCCCTGGCATGTATTATGAAAAAGTTTATTCAAAATAGTATGATTCATACTTGATAGCGTCAATCGTAATTGTTTCTTAATTGATATCTATAGTATAGGAAATATAGATGAAGAAACAATGATGAGAAAGTGAATGTTTTTTAAAAGATAAATGAACAAAATATGAACGTGAGACTGCCGAAGCAGTCTCACGTTCATTAGGGGATTTATGGCCAGATAGCTCTTGCTTTTTTTGCTTCTACGACCCGCTTAACTGCGATCAGATAAGCACCGGTACGTAAAGTAGTATTCTTGTTCTGTGCAATGTCCCAGACAGCTTCAAATGCCGGATCCATAATATTTTTGAGTTTTTCATTTACTTCAGCTTCCGTCCAGCTTACAGACTGGATGTTTTGTACCCATTCAAAATAGGAAACAACGACACCGCCTGCGTTGGCAAGGATATCAGGAACTACAGTGATACCTTTTTTGTTCAGGGTGTCATCTGCATCAGAGGCGATCGGTCCATTTGCTGCTTCAACGATGATCTCCGCTCTGATACGATCGGCATTCGAAGCGTTGATCTGGTTTTCTAAAGCTGCAGGAACTAATACTTTGACATCCAGTTCCAAAAGTTCCTCATTGCTGATTCTTGTCATGCCTGGTTCTTCATATCCGGAAAGCAGATTTTTCCTGTCTTTGGACAGATAGTCGATGATCGCCGGAATATTTAATCCGTCTTTATTATAGATGCCGCCGGATACATCACTGACAGCAACGACTTTCATTCCTTCTTTGTCAAGCAGTTTCGCTGTGATGCTGCCGACATTTCCCATACCCTGTACAGCCACAGATGTGCCTTCAACAGGGACATTTAATTTATGCAGGATATTTTTGGTTGTGAACATAACACCGCGTCCGGTCGCTTCATTTCTTCCGAGAGCGCCGCCCAGTTCGATCGGTTTGCCCGTTACGACGCCGTGTACACAATGTCCTTTGAGCATACTGTACGTATCCATCATCCATCCCATAACAGTGGCATTGCTTCCTACGTCCGGAGCTGGGATATCCTGTTCTGGTCCGATCAATGGAGCGATGGCAGCTGTAAAACGGCGTGTGATCGCGCGAAGCTCGCGTTCGGATAATTTTGTCGGATCACAGACAACGCCGCCCTTGCCGCCGCCGTAAGGAATGTTCACGACTGCGCATTTGAAAGTCATCCATGCGGCAAGTGCTTTTACCTCGTTTTCATTGACTGCCGGATGAAAACGAATTCCGCCTTTTGCGGGACCTCTGGAAGTGGAATGTTGGATGCGGTAGCCTTCAAATACACGTGTAGTTCCGTCGTCCATACATACGGGAATAGCAACTTTGAGTTCACGCTCCGGATATTTGATGGCTTCTATATCACTGTCTGAATAGCCAAGGATATCTGCTGCGTCTTTTACTGTTTTCAATACGTTATCATAAGGATTATATGTATTTGCCATGATTTATTCTCCTTTATCATTTAATAATTTTTCGATTCCTGCAATTTGTACACATACAGTGAAAATATCCATTGCCTGTTCCAATTCGCCAAGAGTGGGATAGGTAGGAGCAATACGGATATTGCTGTCTTTGGGATCCTTTCCGTAAGGATAGGTGGCTCCGGCTCCCGTCATGATCACGCCGGCCGTCTTGGCAAGCTCAACGGTACGTTTCGCGCAGCCCGGGATCGTATCCAGTGAGACAAAATAGCCTCCTTTTGGATGACTCCATGTGGCAAGTCCGCTTTCTGCTAGGTTTGTTTCCAGTTTATCTAGTACAGCGTCGAATTTAGGCCGAAGCTGTTTGGCGAGAAGTTTCATATGAGCCTTCAAGTTTTCCGGAGTTTTAAAAAATTGTACATGCCGCAGCTGGTTTAATTTATCGTGACCGATTGTTTGTGCAGACATATGCTTCTTGAGTTCTTTTATATTATCCGGACTGGAAGCGGTCAAAGCGATGCCGGCTCCTGGGAAACTGATCTTAGAAGTAGAGAAGAAGTAATACGCACGGTTTGGATTGCCGACGCGGCTACATTCATCCAGGATATTTTTTAATGGTACTTCCTCATAAATATGATGGATCCCATAAGCGTTATCCCAGAAGATACGAAAATCTTCTGCGGCAGTTTTCATAGAAGCCAGTTCTTCTACGACACGGTCACTGTAGCAGATACCCTGTGGATTGGAATGTAGAGGTACGCACCAGATTCCTTTAATGTAAGGATCACTGCCGACAAGTTCTTTGACTACATCCATATCAGGTCCGTCTTCAAGCAGCGGAACAGGGAGCATCTCAATTCCCAGTTCTTCACAGATTTTAAAATGTCTGTCATACCCGGGTACCGGACAGAGAAATTTAACCGGATGCCCGGCAAATTTGTGGAAGAGCCAGGGCTTTTCTCCTTGTGTCCCAAACATGCAGAGGAAAGAAAGTGTGTCAAACATGACATTTAGGCTGGAATTTCCTCCTATGATGATCTGTTCGGGAGCGATTCCCAGTGTCTCGCCTAAAAGCCGGCGGCATTCTGGAATGCCGTCCAGAATACCATAATTGCGCGCGTCTGTTCCGTCCTCTAATGTATAGGTGTCCATGGCTCCTAACAGAGGAGCGCTCAGATCGAGCTGTGAAGGCGCCGGTTTTCCGCGTGCCATGTTTAACTCCAGGTTTTGGGCACAGAAGGCATCATATTGTTTCTTGAGTTCACGAAGCATAGTTTTTAATTCTGTAGTAGAAGCCTCTGTAAATTTTTTCATAAGATCCTCCTTTGAAATATTCCGAAAATATCTATTTCGTTTTTTCTTGCTTTTATTATAAAAAAGCTCTAAAATAGAAGCAAATATTTATATTTATATGTTAAATATAACCAAATACTTATAATGAGGAGGAAGTCCTTATGTTTGGCGGAATGAATTACGTATATGAGGTGTATAAAGAAAGAAGTTTTTCAAAAGCAGCTGAAAAATTATACATATCTCAGCCGGCATTGAGCGCTATGATCAAAAAAATTGAGACGAAGATAGGGATGCCGTTGTTCGATCGCAGTATGACTCCTGTCCAGCTGACAGAATGTGGGAAGAAATATATCAAGACAGCAGAAAAGATTATGGATCTGGAAGATGAATTTGCCTATTATGTAGGGAATCTTTCTGAATTGAAGACAGGGCACTTGTCGGTGGGCGGGACATATTTGTTTTCTGCATTTATCATCCCCCCGATCATCAAGAAGTTTGGAGATACCTATCCTCACGTGAAAATCAGTTTGTTTGAGGGAGATACGCCGCTTCTGGAAGAAAAAATATTCGCGGGAGAATTGGATATACTGATCGATAACTACATATTGGATGAAAAAATCTATGAAAAGAAGATTTTTATGGAAGAACATCTTATCTTAGCAGTGCCTGCCGCGTTTGAGAGCAACAAAAAGGTGAGAAAATACCAGATGACAGCAGAGGATATACGAAACGATCTGCATCTGGATCCCATCTTTCCGGGAGTTCCCCTGCAGAATTTTAAAGAGGTTCCGTTTGTCGTGCTTCGTTCTCACAATGATACGCGGGAACGGGTTGAGGCAATCTGCCGCAGAGCGGGAATGCAGCCCAAATATTCTCTGAAACTCAATCAGCTCCTTACTACGTATCATCTGACAGAATACGGTATGGGTGCGTCTTTTGTCAGTGATACAGTGGTTAAGAGTCTGCCGGCCGATGCAGGCGTTGTGTTTTATAAAATAGATGACCCGAAAACGGTGAGGGAAGTGTATTTGTATTACCGGAAAAACAAATACCTGACACGGAGTATGTCGGAATTTATCAAGTTTGCGATACCAGAGATCGAGCTGCAATGAGAACAGGAATGAAGAGTATGTCATGAAATGGCGCAGAAAAGAGGAGGAAGAGATGACTGCATGGGAAAAATTATGGACAGATGAAAAACTGACAGAGGAAGAAAGGCGGGAAATATGCCATGAAATGCTGACTACAGAAGCGAGGATGGAGAGACTGATCTTAAAGAATTTTACGGAAAAAGATTTTCAAAAAATAGCAAAGCGCAGAATAGGAGACGGATTGATCGGCGGAAAGGCCTGTGGACTTCTGACGGCGAGGAAGCTGATCGAAAATATTCTGCCGGAATATATGCCCTTTCTAGAGCCCCACGATTCGTATTTTATCGGTTCGGATGTGTTCTATGGTTATGTGAAAGACAATGACTGTATCGAACTGCGGGAAAAGCAGAGAAGAGAAAAAGAACGCTTCAAAGACAGCGAAGTATTAAAAGAACGTCTTAGAAACGGCGGCTTTTCAGAGAAAATCAAAGAAGGATTTCGCAAGATTATCAGATATTATGATAAAACACCGATCATTGTACGCTCCAGCAGTTTTTTGGAAGATGGATATGGCAATGCGTTTTCAGGTAAATATGAATCGGTTTTTTGTATGAGTCAGGGAACGGAGGAAGAACGGCTGTATGAACTGGAAGAGGCGGTGCGGAAGGTATATGCCAGTACGATGAATCCGTCGGCGCTGGAATACAGAAGAAAGAGAAAGCTTTTGGGGGCGGATGAACAGATGGCCCTTTTAGTACAGAAGGTAGAAGGACAGAGGTATGAAAAATTGTATATGCCTGTAGCGGCAGGGATGGGGTGCTCTTATAATCCCTACAAATGGATGGAACATTTAAATCCGGATGCCGGAATGCTGCGCCTCGTAGCAGGGCTTGGCACAAGAGCGGTAGAGCGTACACCGGGAGATTATCCAAGACTGATAGGACTCGACAGAGCACAGGCGAACATGCGTACCACGATCGCAGAACGTCATAAATTCTCCCAAAGGCAAGTAGATGTATTAGATCTGGAGCAGGGAAAGCAGAATACGGTTTCTTTAGATAAGATCATAGAACTGCTTCCTTCATGGCAGAAGAAGATGATCCTAAGCCATGATACAGAGGCGGAATATCTTCTGGCGCAGAGAGGACGTTATCGAAAAATTTATTTTTCAGATTGTCAGGGAATCGTAGATAACACTGAGTTTATACGCATGATGCGAAAAATGCTTAAAATGCTGGAAAAAGAATATGAACGTCCGGTAGATGTCGAATTTGCTTTGTCCAGTCCACAAAAAGAAGTGTGGAGGGTAAATCTTTTGCAGTGCAGACCGCTGCAGACATCTGCGTCTGAACAGATAGAGATACCGGAAGAATGGGAAGAAGAATTTTTATTTGATGTGAGGCGCACTTCCATGCGCCGCTCAAAGAAAGAACGATTGGATCGGATTGTTTGGGTGGATCCACAGAAATATTATGAATGTCCGTATGTGAAGAAGCCGGATATAGGACGGCTGATAGGCAGGATCAACCAGTATTACGAGGAAGAAGACAAAAAACTAATGCTGTTGGTGCCGGGAAGGATAGGAACCTCATCACCGGAACTGGGGGTACCCGTCGTCTATGCGGATATCAGTCAGTTTGCCGCGATCTGCGAAGTAGCCTACAGCAAAGCAGGATACAGACCGGAACTGTCGTATGGGAGCCATATGTTTCAGGATCTGGTAGAGGCAGACGTATACTATGGAGCAATCAACGAAAACAGTAGGACAAAGATATACCGTCCAGAATTACTGAAAACATGCAAAGAAATCCTGCTGGATCTTTTCCCTGATGAGACAGAACTTTCCGAGATCGTAAAGATCTATGATATCTCAGACCGGGACGCTAGACTTATTTTAGATGCCAGAGAAGGCAGAGCGGTCTGCCTTCTCCACAAGAAAGAAGGAAACTGTTGTCCGTAAAAAGGCAAAAAGTTTAGCTTTTGTCATACGACGGTCTTGCATATTTCCAAAAATTTCAGACTGCCGGCGGTAAAAAAACTGTTCTTCATCCATGCAAAACTAAAAGTATTGCGGGAAGAAAAATTCCGGATATAAATTTGTTTTAGGGTTCCGTTATCTAAATTTTCCTGTACGACAAAACGATAGATAAAAGAAATTCCCATATTTTCCATGACTAGTTTTTTGACGGCATTGATCGTTCCGATCTCTATATAAGACTGAAAATTTCCCAATTCCTGATTGTGTGCCTGAAGGATATGCATCAGATTTCGATGAGAGTTTGTATCATTCTCACGGAATATGAGACGATAAGCGTTCAAATCCTGAAAATCCACCGTTTGTCCGGCAAGAGGATGCTGCGGGGAACAGACACAGATCGTTTCCACTTCAAATAACTCTTCACTCTCATAGGTAGAGGAAGGGCAGTAGGCATCTGTTAGACAGCATTGGACACGTCCTTCCTGGAGCCATGTGAGGAGTGTGTCGGCTTCGCCCAAATACAGGCTGACCTTCATGTCCGGATATTTTTTTAAGTATTGCGCGATCATATGCGGAACGAGAGACTCGCCGGCAGTTGTCACGGTGCCGAGTTTCAGTTCGTTGTCTTTTTCGGGAGGCGCCATCATTTTCTCCAGGATCAGAGCGGAATCCGAACGAATAGTCTGAGCAAAGGAACGGAGAAGTTTTCCTTTTTCCGTAAGATGGAGACGTCGCTTTTCATCATAATAAAAAAGTTTGGCGTCATAATATTTTTCCAGATATTTGATGTGCTGGGATACCGCCGGCTGTGTGATATTTAATTGGCTGCCGGTCTGTGTATAATTCCTTGTCTCACAGAGGGTTAGAAATGTTGCTAGTTTTAAATCCAACATAAAAGAACCGTCCTTTCCTTGCTATATCGACGTTATAAATCGTACTTATCAGGGTATAAAATAATACGATTTCATTTTAGATGAATCTTTTGGTATAATCAAGGAAAATGTAAAGGGTTTTACAGCAGTTTATTTGTGGAAATTGCGGAAAGAAGGAAAAATGCTGAAATTAGGGATTGTGCAATTTGCTGCAATAGAGGGCGATGTAGAAGGGAATTGTGCACATTTTGAACATGAGGTAAAAAAGTATTCGGGGAAAGACCTTGATCTACTGTGTTTCCCGGAGTTATGCATCAGCGGATACAAGTTTGAAAAAGGAAAGCTGTTGGACGAAAGGGCATATGTATCTGGTTTGGCGGCACGGTATGCGCAGCCGATCCTTGCAGGTGTACAGTCTGTCCATGAAGGGAAATGCTACGATGCAGTCTGTCTTTGGGATGAGACAGGAGAACTGGTAGGGGAATATAAGAAGATTCATCTGTGGGCTACGGAAAATGATT
This sequence comes from Mediterraneibacter sp. ICN-202921, assembly GCF_037890075.1. Taxonomy (NCBI): domain Bacteria; kingdom Bacillati; phylum Bacillota; class Clostridia; order Lachnospirales; family Lachnospiraceae; genus Mediterraneibacter; species Mediterraneibacter sp. ICN-202921. Next base: position 10,679 of record NZ_JBBKBE010000003.1, read on the forward strand.
ATTTTGACAGAGGCGATGAATTAATCACAGTGGACTTCAGAGGCTGGAAGATTGGCATGCTGATCTGTGCAGATCTGGGCTTTGCGGAGATTTCTACCCCTTTGGCGCTTGATAAAGGCGCGGATGTGATTTTTTATCCGAGTGCATGGGGATATGGATGGGAAGAACTGTTTTCTGGATGCGGAAGGACGAGAGCCGCGGAAAATCAAGTCTATACAGTGGCTTTAAACCGTGCATGCGGGGATGAAAAATATTGTGGCAATTCAACGGTATCAGGACCGGACGGGACAGTGCTTTTGCGTCTGCAGACAACAGGAGAGGCTTATGGAGAAGTAATCCTTGAGAAAGGAAAGCTGGAGGAAGCAAGAGAAGGAATTCCATGGAGGAAGATGAAACAGCCGGAAATCTATAGACAGATAGCTGAAAATACAAAATCTTAGTAGAAAACAGGAGAAAATGAGATATGTTTGATGAAAAACCGATGAAAAATGAGGGGGCGGTTGCGGCAGACGAGCCAATGACTCCGATACCGCTGGAACAAAGAGAAAAATGGGTGACTCCGGCGGTCGTATTCGGCGGCTTGGAGTTTAGTGTATCCGTGCTGATGATCGGGGCGACATTGATCGGCGCATTCGGGCTGAAAGGAATGATACCGGTCGTATTATTTACATTTCTGGTCCTTACATGGGGTGGAAATACAATCAGTGGGTATATGGGAGCAAAAACGGGTTTGTCATCCTCTGTTATCGCGAGGCAGGGGTTTGGAGATAAACAGGCAAAATTCATCATTGCCCTTGTGATCGGTGTGATCAGTATGGGATGGTGGGCAATCCAGACATCTGTGACAGGAAATGCCCTTTGCGTGATCTTGGGGATCGACTATACGGTAGAAAAAGTACCGTGGGCAATCGTGACGATCATAGTAGGCGCATTGTTTGCGGTTCCGGCGATCATCGGATATTCTTCTATGAAATGGACAGATTATTTGGCGGTACCGTGTGGACTTTTGCTTTGTATTGTAGGAATCTACCTGGCTTTAAAGAATGTTGGCTGGTCTCACATTATGAGCTATCAGGGAAGCGGGGAACTGACTTTTGCAGCAGGTGTTACAACACTTCTGGGAATGAATGTTTCACAGTTTGTTATATCCGCAGACTATACAAGATATGCAAAACCAAAATGGAAAGATAATATTTTGATCCCGCTGGGAATTATTGCTATTGGTATTCCGCTTGTGTTTATCGGAGGAATTATGGCAGCAGGAAACGGAACGGCGGACATCGTAGCAGTTATGCAGGGCTTGGGCTTCCCGATCTGGGGCTTCATTGTACTGTGGTTGGCTTCCTGGACAAGTCAGCTTGTCAATAACTATACAATGGGACTTTCTTTTTCCAATATCCTGAATGTAAAGACAGGAAAAGGAAGAGCAATGGTAACATTGGGCGCTACAGTCATCTCTATTATTCTTTCTTTGTGGGGGATCTTGGATCACTTTACAGATTTGCTGAATCTGGCTGCGCTGCTGTATCCGGCTATTGCAGGTGTTATGTTTGTAGATTTCTTTGCGAGAAAAGAAAAATGGGAAGACAAAACAGGTTGGAACTTTATTGCTACATTGGCAATGGTAATCGGCGCGGCAGTCGGCTATGTGACAACTTACGTAGTAAGTGTTGGAATCCCACCTCTTCAATCTTTGCTTGTTACAGGAATCGTATATTATGTTGCAATGAGAATTAAAGCAAAAGCAGCGCCGGATAAATTTACAGAAGGCATGTTTTAAGATTTATTAATAGGAAAAAACAGAGAGGAAGGATGATTATGGAATATCCAATAGGGATCGAGATGACAGAAGAGTATCTGTCCTATGAAGTACAGAGCGCAGCTATGAAGCTTGTGCGGGATGTGATGCTTGTAAAGCCCGGAGAAAATGTTGTGATAACAGCAGATACATCGACAGATATGCGGGTGGTAGAAGCTGCTATGAAGGCGGCCTACACAATTGGGGCATTTCCGGTATTGATCAAGTATCCGACGACAGGCAAGGCATTTGAAGAACCGGCGCTTCCGGTAGCAAATGCAGTAGCGGCTGCGGATGTATGGATTGAATTCGCATATTACTGTGTGATGCATTCTCCTTGCTTCCAGAAAGCGATTGCGAATGGAGCGAGATATACATGTCTGTGCGGTATGGATACGATCATGCTTGTTAATACAGTCGGAAAGATTAATTATCCGTTGGTGGTAGAATTTGGCGAATACTTGACCCAGAGAGTACAAAAAGCGGATGAGGTAATCATACGGGATGCTAATGGAACAGACTTAAAAGCCTATAATCGCGGAAGAAAGGTAAAACATTCCGGACAGTTAGCAACGAAGAAAGGCTATCCGATCATGCTGGGCGGACAGGTAAGCTGGTGTCCGGTGGAAGAGACGATCGAAGGCACGATCGTATTTGACGCGGCATTATTCCCGCCTGCTGAGATCGGGATTTTAAGAGATCCTGTAAAAGTAACTTTCCACGAAGGAAGAGTAACAGATATAAGCGGCGGAGCACAGGCGCAGATTTTCAAGAAATGGATCGATTCCTTCAATGATCCGAATATGTATCGTCTGGCACATTATTCTATCGGTTTTAATCCGGGCGTACGCAAGGCGACGGGAAGGATTGTGGAAGACGAACGAATCTTTGGCTGTATCGAATTTGGAATCGGAAGCCAGGGAGCCAGCTTAAACGGTGCGTTCTGGGATGCGGCTGCGCATACGGACGGCGTAGTATCCAAACCAACGATCATCCTGGACGGCGAAGTGATTGAAGAAAACGGCGTCTATAAAGATCCGGTGTGTGCAGAGTACTGCAGAAAACTGGGGATTGCGGAATATCAATAACCGTAGTATAGAGGAAACAGAAAAAAAAATAAATTTATATAAAAGGAGGATTTCATTATGGAGTACCCAATTGGAATCGAAATGTCACCAGATTATTTGTCTTATGAAGTGAGCAAGGCAGCCTACAAGCTCGTAAAAGAAATGATGCTTGTAGAGCCTGGCGAGAACGTGGTAGTAACAGGAGATACTTCCACAGACAAGCGAGTATTGGACGCGATCATGAACGCAGCGTATATCGTAGGCGCTAATCCGGTACTGGTATATTGCCCGACATCAGATGCTGCATATGCAGAACCGGTCGCTCCACTTGGAAATGCAGTGGCAGTAGCAGATGTATGGATCGAGCTTTCCTATGCATCCATTATGTTGTGTGAATCCTGGAGAAAAGCAATCGACTTTGGCTGCCGTTATATCAACCTGACAGGTATGGATGTGACGATGATCGTAAACTGTATCGGAAAAGTTGACGTAGCAGGAGTTGTAGAATTAGGAGAAGCATTGAAGGCAAAAATGGAAGCCGGCAATGAGATCATCATCAAAGATGAAAACGGTACATACCTGACAGCAAAGAATGAAGGAAGAAAAGTACGTCACTCCGGACAGCTTGCTACATTTAAAGGGTATCCGTTCATGATGTGCGGACAGATCAGCTGGTGCCCGATCGAGGAGACGATCAATGGAACATTAGTATTTGACGCAGCGATCTTCCCGCCGACAGATATGGGAATCCTTTCCGAACCAGTGAAGCTGACGCTGGAAAATGGTCGTGTGACAAAGGTAGAGGGCGGCAAAGAAGCAGAACGCTTTGACGCATGGCTGCATTCCTTCAATGACCCGAATATGTTCCGTCTGGCGCACTATTCCTTAGGATTTAATCCAGGTGTATCCAAAGCGACAGGAAGAATCGTAGAAGACGAGAGAATCTTCGGCTGTATGGAATTTGGAATCGGAAGCCAGGGCAAGATGATCAGAGGAAGTTACTGGACAGCAGCATCTCATACAGACGGTGTAGTATCTAAACCTTCTATTATACTGGACGGCAAAGCAATTGAAGAAAACGGAAAATATGTAGACCCTGAACTTGCGGCAATCTGTAAGAAAATGGGTGTAGCAGGATATTAAGATCCTGCCAAAGAGGGAAGAAGGAAGGAGGGGTACCCGTATTTTTTACGCGTACCCTTCTTTTGAAAATGGGATGGTTAGAAAGGAGAATGTATGAGGGATAACAATACAAATACGGAAAAGACGACGTTTGAAAAAATAAAATTTTCAGAGCCGGTAACAATTATTTTTGGTTCTCTTCTGGCAGTTTTATCAGGTATCATCTGTATGCAGATCATGGGAAAAGTAGGCGTATCTGCCAACACATCTATTCTGGGGGCAGTATTCGCAATGTTGATCGCCAGAATACCAATGACGATATTCAGTAACTTTAAGAGTAAAGAGCGTCAGAATTATATTCAGACGATTGTATCAGGAGCAGGTTTTTCAGCGGCAAACTGTGCGTTTGTGGCTGTTGCGATCTTGTTCGTGATGGGAGAGACGAAGGCGATCATTCCGATGGCAATCGGAACGATTTTCGGAACCGTTGTTTCTGTTTATACAGTCGGAGCACTTTTTGATTCTCCACTGTTCCCGGCAAAAGAAGCGTGGGCGCCGGGAGTAGCGACTGCAGAAGTGATCGAAGCCGGAGATGAAGGCGGAGAGAAAGCGAAAAGAGTTGTACAGGGAATCGTAGTCGGTATCGTGGGCAGTATCTTCAAGCTTCCTGTAGGCGCGGTTGGTATTGTATTTATTGCAAATATTGTTTCTATGCTTGCGCTTGGCATAGGACTTCTAATCAGAGGCTATGCGATGCCGATAGCAGGCTTTGATATTGGCGCGACAAATATTCCGCAGGGTATCATGGTAGGTGCCGGACTGGTTGCATTGGTGCAGTCGGTATATTCTATCTATCAGAGTTCTTCTAAGAAAAAACGTGCGCAGGCAGAACGTATGGAAATGGAAGAAGGACTTACGGTATCAGCAGCCAGCACAAAAAAGACATTGGTCATCGCATTGCTTACCCATGTGGGAGGCGGTGTACTCACAGGAATCATCTGCGGTATTTTCACAGGAATGTCACCGGCTACAATGGTTCTGTGGATCGCATGGACGGCATTTTCTTCGATCGCTTCCATGGTCATCATCGGAAAAGCAGCAATGTATTCTGGATGGTTCCCGGGATTTGCCGTTACAACGATCTTTATGACACTCGGCGTCCTGATGGGATTCAACCCGATCGCAGTAGCGGTTATGACAGGGTACATCAGCGCTGTAGGTCCATGTTTTGCGGATATGGGATATGACCTGAAAACAGGATGGATACTTCGTGGAAAGGGCGAGAACAAAGACCGGGAAGTATACGGAAGAAAACAACAGGTGTATATTGAGATGCTTGGCGCAGTGATCGGTATCATCGTGGTTATGTTCTTTGCGGACATGACGATGAAAGACGGACTGATCCCGGCTACAAGTTATGTATTTGCTACTGCGGCAGAAGCGGGAACGAACCTGGCATTAGTTAAAGAACTGGCGATCTGGGCAATCCCTGGAGCAATTATTCAGTTTATCGGAAGAAAATATATGTTCGGCGTACTGCTGGCAACAGGTCTTTTGATCAACAATCCAATCTATGGAATCGGCGTTGTTATCGCAGTCATCATCCGTAAGATCATTGGAGATGAATTTATGAATTGTCGTGACGCTGGTTTGATCGCAGGAGATGGTCTGTACGGCTTTTTCTCCAGTCTGATTAAGATGTTTATGTAATAAAGGCGTCCTTTTTGCCTGAAGGAACAGGAAAAGTCATAGAAAGGGTTAACATAAAAATACAGGAAGGGAAAAGACATGGACGTAGAGAAAGTAATTTCTTATTTTAAAAAGGTATGTTCTATACCAAGAGCCTCAGGTGATGAGACGGCAATCGCGGATTATATTGTCGCTTTTGCAAAAGAACGTAATCTGGATGTCTATCGGGATGAGGTGAATAATATCATCATCCGTAAGCCGGGTACTGTAAAAGGTGCAGAGCCGGTGATCCTGCAGGGACATCTGGATATGGTATATGTAAAAGAAGAAGGCTGCAGCCATAGTTATGCAGATGGGATCGAAGTCAAAGAAGACGGAGAATACTATTTCGCAGAAGGAACTTCTCTTGGAGCGGATAACGGCATAGCAGTAGCATATTGTCTGGCGATTTTAGACAGCACACAATTACAGCATCCAGATCTGGAAGTGATCTTTACTGTACAGGAAGAAACGGGACTGATCGGTGCGGATAAATTGGATATTTCTTCTTTAAAAGGAACACGGTTTATCAATCTGGATTCTGAAGAGGAAGGTGTTTTTTATACAAGCTGCGCGGGAGGTCTGCGCTGCCGTATGATATGGAATCTGGAAAAAGAAATCTGGAAAGAAGAAAGTATTCCTGTAACTGTAAATGTAAAAGAATTGGCTGGAGGACACTCTGGAATCAATATAGGAAAAGGTCTGGGAAATTCAATCGTGCTTTTGGGCAGACTGTGCTATGCCCTGCGAAATACCCAAGCCAGAGTCAGTGACATAGAGGTGCAGGGAAAGGCAAATGCGATCGCCAATACAGGCAAGATCAGTTTCTATGTAAAAAAGGATGAAAAAGAGACTGTCGAGGCACTGATCCGCGATACACAGGAAGTATTTCGGACAGAACTGCAGTATACAGATTCTATTTCCTTAGAGATTGAAGAAGGCGATCCTGTAAAAGAAGCCGAGGTGTATACAGAAAAATATCAGAGCGAGATCACAAAGAGCCTTATGCTGCTGCCGTATGGTGTGTTTGGATATTCGTTTGCCATCGAAGGACTGATAGAGACTTCTATGAGTATGGGATCTTTGACTACGGAAGATGGTAGAATGACGCTGCTTATGTCTATGAGAAGTTCTGTAGAATCACAGAAATATTTCTTAAGAGATAAGATTCAGATCATTGCAGAGCAATTCTGTGATGAATGTATATTTGAAAGCGATTATCCGGGATGGCAGTATCGTGCAGAATCACCTCTTCGTGAGACGGCGATCGCGCTTTATGAAAAACTTTCCGGTAAGAAAGCCGAATTGGCTGCGATCCATGCTGGGTTAGAGTGTGGATACTGGGATGGAAAGAGACCGGGAATGGATATTATTTCAGTAGGTCCTAATTTATATGATGTACATTCTACGAAAGAAAAAGTGTCAAAAGAATCCATCGCTAACATGTGGAACTGGCTGACAGAACTTCTAAAAGAATTGGCAGAAGCATAAAGAACGTAGAAAAGATAGAAAAAGTAAGAACCTTGTACTTGGAATAGCAAAAAGAGTATGCTATTCTAAGTGCAAGGTTTTATTGTTGCAGTAAGAATAGTTCCGGTAAGACCGGACAGAACGGTGCTAAGGAGGTATAGATGACACGGACAGAATTTTTGGTGAAGCTAAGGAAGGCGCTGTCGGGAAATATAAGCAGTGCGCAGGTGCAGGAAAATCTAGAATATTATGAACAGTATATAGACGAAGAAATACGAAAAGGAAAAAGCGAAGAAGAGATTTTGGCAGTATTAGGAGAACCGTGGATCCTGGCACGTACGATCATCGACGCAAGCGACGGAACGGATAAAGAGACGGTATATGAAAATAGCCGGAAGACTTCCGGATCAGAAGAGAAAAAGAATACGACGCATATATTGGGATTGGATACGTGGTGGAAGAAACTGTTTCTGGTATTTTGCATTTTACTGTGTATTGTGGTTATTGTATTGATCGTAACAGGACTCATACGTATTTTTCTGCCAGTCATAGTACCGTGTATTCTTGTTGCCATATTGCTAAGAGCGTTTCGACGCAGACGCTGAAAAGTAAAAGACCGATGGGGGAGCCATCGGTCTTTTGAGGGGAGTATAAATAATTAATAAGGGGTTGTAGAAAGTAACCTTTCTACAAGAGATAGTATAATATATGAAATTGGAAAAAGCAAGCAAAAAAAGAAAAAAACTGTAAAAAATCTGCGTCAAAATTTATCGTTTATTTATAGATTTTCTGCATAAAAAATCTTTTGTCTTCTAATAATAAGAGTGTACCAAATAAACAGGAGGGAAATACAATGGCAAAGAATTACAGCAATACGAATAATGTAAACAAAAATGCGAACAACAGCTCTTATTCATCCTATGAAAATGAACAAAGTAAGAATAAGACATCAAACTGCGGAAAGAATTCCAATAGTACGTCTTCCAAAAATAAGAACAGCAAAAATATGGATGCGTATGATGAGAAGGACAACTACTAACGGTATACACGGCTGGCAAAAGCAGTGACAGATAATCTGTCAAACAGGAGGCATAGGAAAGTTCAACTTTACTATGCCTCTTTTTTATAGTAAGATGGATAGAGATAAATTTTAAAACGGAGGAGTTCATGGAGAATATGGAATGGATCGCTCCCTGCCATTTTGGACTGGAAGCTGTGTTAAAAAAAGAGATTCAGGATCTGGGATATGAGATTATACAGGTAGAGGACGGCAGGGTTACATTTTTAGGGGATATAAACGCCCTATGCAGAGCGAATATTTTTCTTCGGACAGCGGAACGTATTTTGCTGAAGGTAGGAAGCTTTCAGGCAGTTGCCTATGACGAACTTTTTGAGGAAACGAAAAAGCTTCCCTGGGAGGCATACATACCAAAGGACGGGAAATTTTGGATCACAAAGGCGGCATCTGTAAAGAGTAAGCTGTTTAGCCCTTCGGATATACAGTCGATCATGAAGAAAGCAATCGTAGAACGCCTGAAAGGAAAATACCATAAAGAATGGTTTGAGGAAACCGGATCCTCGTTTCCGATCCGGGTCTTTCTTATGAAAGATATTGTGACAGTCGGAATCGATACATCGGGTGTCTCTTTGCATAAAAGAGGATACCGCAGGCTGCAGTCTAAAGCTCCTATAGCAGAAACTCTCGCAGCAGCGTTGATTCTCTTGACTCCGTGGAAAGGAGACCGGATCTTGGTGGACCCGTTCTGCGGAAGCGGTACTTTCCCGATTGAAGCGGCTATGATCGCAGCGAATATAGCTCCCGGTATGAATCGTAGTTTTACTGCAGAAAAATGGGATAACCTGCTCAACAGAAAAGCCTGGTATGAAGCAGTAGATGAAGCCAATGCTCAGATCGATGATTCGGTGGAAACGGATATACAAGGCTACGATATCGATGGCGAAGTGATAAAGGCGGCAAGGCAGAACGCAGAGGATGCCGGAGTCTCACATCTCATACATTTACAGCAAAGAGCGGTAAAAGAATTAAGCCATCCAAAAAAATATGGGTTTATCATTACCAATCCGCCGTATGGCGAACGGATTGAGGATAAAAGATCACTTCCGGGGATATATCGGGAATTTGGAGAGGGGTTTGCAGGGCTTGACAGTTGGTCGGCATATGTAATTACAAGTTATGAAGATGTGGAGAGGTATTTCGGGAGAAAAGCAGATAAAAACCGTAAGATATATAATGGTATGATAAAGACGTATTATTATCAGTTTTTGGGACCGAAGCCTCCCAGACAAAAGAGATAGAAGGTAAGAAGATGGAGAGAAGAATAATTTTTGCTACTGGAAATCAAAATAAGATGAAAGAGATACGCATGATACTGGCAGATCTGGGGATGCCTGTGTATTCTATGAAAGAGGCGGGGGTGGAAACCGAGATCATAGAAGATGGGATGTCCTTTGAAGAAAACGCAGAGATTAAGGCCAGGGCTGTTTCTAGGATTTTGAAAAATGATATTATTCTGGCAGATGATTCCGGGCTTGAGATAGATTATCTGGATAAGGCACCTGGAATATATTCAGCGCGCTTTGCGGGAGAGGATACTTCTTATGATGTGAAAAACAGGATTTTCTTGGATCGGCTCGAAGGAGTGCCGGAAGAAGAACGTACAGCACGTTTTGTTTGTGCTGTGGCAGCTGTTTTTCCTGATGGGACGGCGGAAACTGTGCGAGGAACCATTGAAGGGCGTATTGCCCATGAAATACTGGGAGAGAATGGTTTTGGCTATGATCCCATATTTTATGTGCCGGAATATGGATGCACGACCGGTGAAATGTCTCCTGAGTTAAAAAACGAATTAAGTCATAGGGGAAAAGCATTGCGTGCGATGAGAAAGATTTTGGAAGAGAAGTATGGGAAGGATGAACGATGAGGATATTGATTGTCAGTGATACACATGGAAAACACAAAAATCTAGACTGCGCACTTGAAAAGGCAGGAGCGGTGGACATGTTTATCCATCTTGGAGATGTGGAAGGTGGGGAAGAATACATTAATGCAGTGATCGATTGTGAAACACATATGGTCAGAGGCAACAATGACTTTTTTTCTGAACTTCCTCCAGAAGAGGAATTTTATATTGGAAGATATAAAGTGTTCATTACGCATGGACATAATTATTATGTTTCGTTGGATACGGAGTGTATTCGCGAGGAAGGCGTAGCCCGGAATGCAGATATTGTCATGTTCGGACACACGCATCGCCCATTTCTGGAGTGCCGGGATGGAGTTACTCTTTTAAACCCAGGTAGTTTGTCCTATCCGCGTCAAGAAGGAAGAAAAGGCAGTTATATGATCATGGAAATGGATGAAAACGGTCATCTTGCATATACACATTATTATCTGGAATAGCCAAAATACAAGGAAAAAGGGTAAATCCAGAAGGAATTAGAAAATTGTATAAAAAAAATGAAAAATTTTATTGACATGTGCCCTTGTCTATAATATAATAACTATTGCGTCACGGGAAGACAGTGTCGGCGAACAATATCGGGGTGTGGCTCAGCTTGGCTAGAGCGCCTGGTTTGGGACCAGGAGGTCGCAGGTTCGAATCCTGTCACCCCGATGGATTTGCGGGTGTAGTTCAATGGTAGAACACCAGCCTTCCAAGCTGGATACGTGGGTTCGATTCCCATCACCCGCTCTCTCACATCAAGGTGTGAGGAGTCTGATATAACAGGGGATACTATAATGTGAGTCTGTAGCTCAGCTGGATAGAGCAACGGCCTTCTAAGCCGTAGGTCGAGGGTTCGAATCCCCCCAGGCTCGTTATGGTGGGTATGGTGCAGTTGGTTAGCGCGCCAGATTGTGGTTCTGGATATCGTGGGTTCGAGTCCCACTACCCACCCTTTTTCTTGTATAAGAAAAGCTGGCATGCAGTGTCAGACACAAGTCTTTAATGGGCTATCGCCAAGCGGTAAGGCACAGGACTTTGACTCCTGCATTCGCTGGTTCGAATCCAGCTAGCCCAGTTTACTTAAAAAATTATAAAATGAGGGCGTGTAGCTCAGGTGGTAGAGCACTTGACTTTTAATCAAGTTGTCCGGGGTTCGAATCCCCGCACGCTCACTCTGGACAAGCGAGAGCTTGTTCTATTTTTAAATTTAAACCAAATAAGCGGATATGGCGGAATTGGCAGACGCGCCAGATTTAGGATCTGGTGTCTACGACGTGCAGGTTCAAGTCCTGTTATCCGCATTGAACAAACCTCTAGATATGCTGTGAAACGGCGCGTCCAGAGGTTATTCTTTTGGAAAAAATAAAAAATGGAGCAGAAAAGGGGCGGTTTTTAATTTTTACGAATTTTTTGTAATAATGCTTTTTGTAAAATGTGAGAAAAATTTATATTTCATTCTAATGTGTCTGCATTTAACCATTCTGGAAGTGTAACCGGGTAGGCGTAGGCATTTCTTCACCATTTTCCTTGGCTACAAACATTACATATCCAAATAATTCACGAGCGGATAAAAGCGCATCATGCTCATGGACGCCGTTTGCGCTGAAAAGCGATAGAGCGGTTGATTATATATTAGACAAGCTGGAAGATTTTGAAATGGAGATCTGTAAAGGGGAAGTCCGGGCAAAAAGGCAGCCTCGCTAATGGTGGAAACCCAAAGTGAGGCTTTTCTTTATGATAAATAAAACAGAAGGATAAAATGCGCTTCCTTATCTTCGATATGCAAATTTCGGGATTCCATTTTCCTTAGGAATCGTGACTTCTCCTTGCACAAGTGGAGCGGCATACCGGATAAATGCATCTGTCACATCACAGCCGTCTGTGGTGATCCATTCTGCCGGAACGGCTTTTTCCTGATTACAGATTATATTGACATCTTCTGGCATGTAAGTGATCGTATATGGAGTTTCTTCCGTACGTTTAAATGCGATCATCTTTCCAGTTTCTCCGTCTAAAGCGCACTTCACGCCATAGGCGCCAGAGGCGATCGCTTCTTTGAGATCTGTGGCGGAGAGCATGGCAGAGGAACATCTCTGGCATACATTTAGTTCGATTGACCGTACTTTTACACCGAGTTTTTCTTTGACAAGGTTTTCCAGATATTTTCCGGAACCGGTCAACATCTTGTGGCCAAAAGTATCCACACTTACGTCGCTGGCAAATTCACAGATGAATGTACCATCTGCCGTGTGGATCCCTTCTGATATGCAGACAACAAGGTTGGGAGTTGTCTTAAGAGCCTGTTCTGCCTGTTTTAAGAATTCGTCTTGTGAGAAGGAGGTTTCTGGAAGATAGATCAATAATGGATTGTCTCCCTTGTATCGGCGAGCCAGAGCACTTGCCGCTGTCAGCCAGCCGGCATGCCGTCCCATGATCTCCACGATGGTAACAGATTTTTTATTATCATATACGGAGGCGTCAGTAACGATCTCGCGGACCGTAGACGCCACATACTTGGCTGCGCTTCCAAAGCCCGGAGTATGATCGGTCAGGACAAGGTCATTGTCGATCGTCTTTGGGATGCCGATAAAGCGGATATCACTGTGTATCTGCTCTGCATAGCGGGAAAGCTTACTGACAGTATCCATAGAATCATTCCCTCCGATATAGAAGAAATAGCCGATCTGATAGTCGGAGAATTTCCGGAACAGAAGAGGATATACAGCGTCATTTAAATCCTCCGGCAGCTTATAGCGGCAGGAACCTAGATAAGAGCCGGGGGTAGTTTTTATCAATTCCAGTTCACCGGATGCATCCAGTGGTTTCATATCCATGATCTTATCCTGCAAAAAGCCTTCAATGCCATTTATCATACCATAGACAGTACCGAATGAATCTTCCCGGTTAAGCGCTTCATAAACGACTCCGTAGAGGCTTGCGTTGATAACGGCAGTGGGGCCGCCGGACTGTCCTACGATTACATTTTTTTTCATTTTGTCTCCTCCTGTCTAGATTGTCAGGGCATGACCGTACTGTTTTTGCATTCCCAAATGGAGGTGCATTACGGGATGCCCGCATGGGTATGTAATAACTATATAGGAAAGTGGATAAATTTACAATAAAATAAGAAAAAAAGATTATTGTGTAGGAGCAGAGAGTATTTTTCTTTTAATCGGGGAAAAACAATGCTATAATAAATTCGTATATCAAGGAAAGGACGAGAAAGAATGAAATATATATCATTTGCAATCCCCTGCTATAATTCAGAGAGCTATATGGAAAAAGCGATCCAGTCTATTCTCGCAGGAGGAGAAGATGTAGAGATTATTATTGTTGATGACGGTTCCAAAGACGGTACTCTGGAAATTGCGAAGAAATATGAAAAGGAATATCCGACGATCGTCAGGGCAGTGACGAAAGAAAATGGCGGACATGGAGATGCGGTGAATTGTGGACTTCAGTTTGCCACAGGAAAATATTTTAAAGTGGTAGACAGTGATGACTGGGTGGACAAAGAGGCTCTTCTGAAAATATTAGGAACGATAAAAGGTTTTGTGGATGCTGAGACAGAAGTGGACATGGTGATTGCGAATTATGTATATGAAAAAGTAGGAATGGAACATAAAAAGGTAATCCGGTATAAGAATGTTTTGCCTCAGAACCAGATATTTAAGTGGGACGATATCGGAAGATTCCATCTGGATCAATACATTTTGATGCATTCCGTCATATATCGCACAGAGATGCTGAAACTATGTCAGCTCAGGCTTCCCAAACATACCTTTTATGTAGATAATATCTATGTATATTACCCACTTCCGCATGTTCGGACACTGTACTATATGGATGTGGACTTTTACCGGTATTTTATTGGGCGGGAAGATCAGTCTGTAAATGAAAAAGTGATGATAAGCAGGATAGACCAGCAGATATTTGTGAATAAAACAATGATTGGTATGTACGAACTGAAAATGATCACAAGCAAGAAGCTTAGAAAATATATGATCAATTATCTTGCCATTATGATGACTGTTTCCTCCATTTTGTGCATTCGGTCTAAAAAGCAGGAAAACCTGGATAAAAAGAAAGAATTGTGGAATTACCTTAAGAAAAAAGATTATAAGACATATCTTAAGATCAGGTATGGTATTTTGGGACAGACCATGAACCTGCCGGGAAGATCGGGACGTAAGGTTTCGTCACTTGCCTACACGGTTGCCAGGCGTCTGATCGGCTTTAATTAAGTAAAAATATTCCAGAATAAGAATAAAATGCAAGCCATGATATATACTACTAATAAAAAAGAAAAGAGGTATGTATCATGGCTTGTGATTTTTTACAGAGCAGAACAAAAGAGAATCTTATGAGAGCGTTCGCAGGGGAAAGTCAGGCGAGAAATCGATATACGATCGGGGCTGAAAAAGCAGAAAAAGCAGGGATGTATGCAGTATCAGACATTTTCCGGTATACGGCAGAGCAGGAGCGTGCCCATGCAGAACGTTTTTATCATCTTTTGAAAGAAGTGTCTGGACAGACGATTCAGATCGACGGAACATATCCTGTTGATCAGCAGGATATACTTGCAGATCTTTTGCGGGCAGCAGAGCACAATGAACGAGAAGAATATGAGGAGGTCTACCAGAAGTTCGGCGATGAAGCGAAAGAGGAAGGTTTTTTAGAAGCTGCATCGGCCTTTTATCAGATTGCGCAGATTGAACACATTCATCAGGAACGATTTGGGAAACTGGCACAGATGCTAGAAAATCATACGTATTATGAAAGGGAGGAAGTCAGTACATGGATGTGCACGAATTGTGGGTATATCCATGAAGGAAAACAGGCGCCGAAAGTATGTCCGGTCTGCAGACATGAACAGGGATATTTCCTGCCGGAGGAATTTGTCCCATATAAAGGTTAGCGGAGAAAATATGAGCTTGTATGTCGGAATAAGAGGTATAGAAAGGGGAAATAAGGAGTCAGGTCATGAGCCAGAAATCGGAAAATCTATTGAACCTTGCGCTGGAGGCAACAGAGGAAGAACGTACGAAATCTCTGGAATTAGAAGTCGGATATTACCCGATAGAAAGACAATGGGATCTGATCATAAAGTATTCTGGTTCTCTGTCTGAAATACGTAAGATCGCAATATCCGTCACAGAACTGTTAAGCGGATATGCAGTTTTGACAATAGAAGAAAAACAGATAGAAAATCTGGCACGCTTCCCGGAAATTGAATTTATAGAAAAGCCTAAGAGATTATTCTTTGAGGCAGAGAACGCAAGGAGGGTCTCCTGCATAGAATCTGTGCAGCGTCCTCCTTTTTCTCTGTCAGGGAAGGGGATATTGATCGCTGTCATAGACAGCGGGATCGATTATGCGAATCCGGATTTTTGTAAGAAAGATGGAACGACGAGGATAAGGGCGCTGTGGGATCAGAGTATACAGGGTAGTCCGCCGGCAGGATATGCGCTGGGGACAGAATATACGGAAGAAGAGATCAATAGAGCGCTTGCGCAGAGAGGGGATATAGCCGCCATGAAGACCATTGTTCCAAGTACGGACACATCAGGGCATGGCACGGCTGTGGCAGGCGTGGCAGCAGGAAATGGAAGCAGAAGTGAAGGAAGCCGGTACAGAGGCGCTGCCTACGAAAGTGATCTGCTTATTGTAAAATTAGGAAATGCCAGACAAGACGGTTTTCCCAGAACAACAGAGATGATGCAGGCAGTAGATTATGTGATCCGAAAAGCATTGGAATATCGGATGCCGGTGGCGGTCAATATAAGCTTTGGCAACACATATGGCTCACATGATGGAACAACGCTGTTGGAAAGATTTATAGATGCGGTTTCTGACGTATGGAAAAGTGTGATCTGTGTGGGCAGTGGAAATGAAGGAAACAGTGCGGGGCATGCGTGGGGCAGAGTAAATGAAGAGGAAACCGCGCAGATACAGCTGGGAGTACAGATGAATGAGCCGGCTCTTAATCTGCAGATATGGAAATCCTATGTGGATGAGATCGATATTTCTGTAATCAGTCCGTCCGGCGTACAGACAGGACCGGTCAAAGAAACATTGGGAGCGCAGAGGTTTGTTCTGGGAGGGACGGAGTTGCTTTTATACTATGGGGAGCCAAAGCCATTCAGTGTCCGCCAGGAGATTTTTTTGGATTTTCTTCCACGGGAGCAGTACATTGAAGCAGGTGTGTGGAGAATCATGCTGGAACCACGGAAGATCACGGATGGAACTTACCAGATGTGGCTGCCGAGCGAAAATGTTTTGAACATTGGAACGGCATTTCTAAAGCCGTCTGTAGAAATGACACTGACGATCCCCTCTACGGCATCTAGAGTAATCACTGTAGGAGCTTATAATGCTTTAACATTTACCTATGCAGATTTTTCAGGACGCGGAGCGGAAACAGAAAATCCCGCAGAGATGCAGAAGCCGGATCTGGTGGCTCCGGGAGTAGATATTATGGCACCTGCAGGAGACGGATATGCGAAATTCAGCGGCACATCCTTTGCCGTACCCTTTGTGACAGGAAGCGCGGCGCTTATGATGGAATGGGGGATTGTAAAAGGGAACGATCCATATCTTTATGGAGAGAAGGTGAAGGCCTATCTGAGAAGAGGGGCGAGACAACTGCCGGGATTTGAGGAATACCCGAATAATCAGGTGGGGTATGGGGCGCTGTGTGTGGAGGAGAGTATACCGAATTTTATAAAAGGTATTGATAACATATAAAAACAAGATATAATTATATCATAAAATAAAGGGCAAAGAGGTGGGCTGATGAAAGAATGTCCAAATTGTAGTATGGAATTGCCGGATGAAGCACATTTTTGTCCGAGGTGTATGTTTCACTATGAGAAACAGGAAATACAGATAAAGGACACGCATAAAAACCATATGTTATTGTGGGTATTTGGAAGCGTCTTGATCATTGGAATGTTGCTCATGATTCCGCTGGTGAAGCTTGTAATGCAAAGTCGTGTAAATAAGGACTACTTAGAGGAAGCAGAGATCCAAAATATCATGAATGAACATTTTAGGACAGATGATAATATTACCTACGATTCTGAAGTGAAACAGGATTTAAGAGATGTGCTTGGAAATGAGTTTGCTAATATGAAATCAACATTAGGCAAAGAAACGGATGCAATGTACCACGAAAATGGAATGGATATCTATACATTTGGAATGATAACGGTTGCAGTCAATCAAGAAGCGGTTGTACAGGATATTTTGATTGATTATACAGCGAGAGAAAATAAAGAGGAATATGGAATCTATGGGATTGACGGCACATCTGATATCAGCAGTATAAAAGCAATATTAGGAACACCGGATCAGGAGTATGAAAAAGAACTCTGCTATCGTTTTGACAGAGCGCTCAATCCGGGATTAAATATCACTTTTTCGGATGACGGCATGGTGGAACAGCTGGAATACTATTATGTGCAATAATTACAGAGTGTCTTCGTTTTCGGTATAAAGTAACTCGTTGATCTGATAAACGGAAAACTGATGATTCTTGCCCCAGATCAGCAGGCTGTCACGCTTTTGTTTGGGATATAAAGGGGCAAAACCCGCATATTTTAAAAGCGCTTGTGTCTCATCGAGAGAAAGATTCATTCCAAAGGAAATGGAAATCAATTTGTCACGGGAAGGAATACGCTTTCCTGAAAAAATCTGATATCCATAGATTTCATTGAGTTCCGAATTTTTAATCACTGTAGATTTTTTCAAAGATTTTTCTTCTAATAGTTGGTTCAAATAGTCGGAAACAGTAGAATCGATCAAATAATCTTGTTCGTTGTTCATATATTCTTCGACAGACGAACATTGGTTTAATGCGTCCATCAATTCATCAGTTGGTTTTTTTATCACCTGTATCACCTCGTAGAGAGTATAGCATGAGAAAATCAGGTTTGCAATGGGAGAAAGGTATGTATCAGTGGCTGCAGGAGAACTTGGAAAAGTATTATATTTTTGTGAAAGTATTAAAGAAAAAAGAGAGCGGGGAGGTGCTTTTATATAAGCATAAGCAGTTGGAAAATTACGTGGTAGTTAAGAAACTAAGAGGGCTTTATCCTGCGTATGAAAGACTGCTTGGGGTGAAGCAAGAACATCTTCCCTTAATTTATGAGGTGTGTCGGAATGAAGGAGAAACGATGATCCTGGAAGAATTTATACCGGGGATCACGATCGCGGAACGATTGGAACAGGAAACATTATCAGAAAGGTATGTGAAAGAAATCATAAGTCAGGTGTGCGACGGATTATATGCGCTGCATTTGAATCAGATTATCCACAGGGATATCAAACCTGAAAACATCCTGGTTATGAAAAACAGAGAAGTGAAGATTATGGATTTTGACGCTGCTAAAATCTATAAGATGTATTCGCAAAAAGATACGAGAACAGTAGGCACGATTGGATATGCCGCACCGGAGCAATACGGAGAAGCACAATCGGATGAAAGAACGGATATCTATGGGTTAGGAATTCTGATGAACGTCATGCTGACCGGAAAACACCCTGTGAATGAAATGGCAATCGGGAAAATCGGAAATATTATAGAAAAATGTATTATGGTAAACCCGAATAAACGCTATAAACATGTAATGGAAGTGAAAGAAAAATTGAATAAACTACGTTTCTAAGCAGCGTGCATAGTACAAAAGAACTGCCTGTCATTATAATGATGATAGGCAGTTTTTCTGCTAATTGGATGAATGGGAACGTGGGTAAGGTTTCTTTTCATCCGTCAGTCCGGAAAGATAGTCCATGCTTGTGCCAAGGGCGAGGGCTATCTTCCGGCATTGTTCAAAGGTATAGTAGCGTTTGCCATTTTCTATCTTGGAGTAATCACTTTGGTCTATACCAGTTAAATGCTGCATTTTGATTTGCGTGTAGCCACGTTCTTTGCGTAAGTCTTTTAAGCGTGACAATAGACATTACACCTCCTTTTTGTGGAGTGTTGAAATATAATTAAATTATGGCATGATGACCTATTGACTATTAGGGACTAATTGACCTAAAATGTAATAAGAATGAAAGTATACGAAGGAGAAAGGATTTATGGATCACTTAATGAAAGAAGAAAGAGAAATTTTCAAGGGTGCTGCAAATATACAGTATCAAAAAGGGCCTGCAAGCGTATTGGGATATAACAAAGGAGGACATTTGACACTGACGAATCAAAGGCTGATTTTTATAGCGCACGCTTTGAATATAGGTCAAAGAGAATATTATATACCATTGAGTGAGATTAAATATGCACAAAATGGTTTTCATATTTTAACACCGACCCCCAATATGATAAAAATTGAGTGTAATAGTGGGGAAATATATAAATTTGTCGTAAAAGGGAAAGAAAAAGAAACATGGAAAAGATTGATCATGCAGTATGCGTTGGAAGTAAAACAAAAGAAGACGGTAGAATCAAATACTAATGTGTCAGTAAAATTCTGTAGTAACTGTGGGAATCAAATTTTGGCGAATGCAAAATTTTGTGGGAATTGTGGAATGAAGATACAACAATAGATAGAAGTAAGAAAAGAGGGGTAAATATGGGAAAAATATGCGTAAAGTGCGGCAATGAATTAAGTGATAATGCGAAATTTTGTACTAAATGTGGGATGCAGTGTGAAAACAGTATAAAAACAGTTGGAGTTGTAAAAGGGAGTAAGAAGAACAAGAAAAAAGTTATTTTAGTGGGAGTTAGTATCGTGGCGGTTGTATTGGTTATAGTTGGTATTGCAACCGGTTTTTTTTCGGATTTCAAAAAGGGGTATAAAGAAGTGGAAAAAGGCAATGTTGAGAAAGGGCGAGAGTCGGTCTTAACAAAAGATGGAAAAGCATATAAGATGACAGTACAAGAATATTGCGATAGATTTAACGAAATGGCAAATGAATCTTGGTGCAGTGGCGATGAAGAAATTTTTCGTATGGAAGTATATGAGGAAACTTTAGATTCACTACAAGAAGCAGCCGCCTATGATTCAGAGGTGGAAGAATTGATGGTTCAAACTATGACACCCCAGATGATACCTGGAACCACTTTGTTGGAGAGTGAGGATACAGAGGAACTTCCAAGTGGAGAAAATTACTTAAAATATACGTATACGAATCAGTATTCTTTTATTCCGGACAATATAGGGGTTCAGATTTTAGCTTTAAAAGATACGGACCAGATTGTAGGAATTACAGCACAATTTCCAATGGAGTATCGAAATGTCGGAGACAGATTCGGAAAATTAATTTGTGATTCATTTGGTGAAGATACAGATGAATTTCAAGAGCTGTATCTTAAAATGAAAGAAGCGGGCGGCTATGGCCATATGTATAAAGAGGGAACAGTGTTTGAGTTAATGTATTATAATAATTCGGAAGAAGCTGCTTTGTTTAAGATGAGTGCCTGTACGAAAGAGCATTATGAAGAAGCATGGGTAAATAATCCTGATTTACCGAGCAAAGAAAATCCGATTGTACATGATGAAGAAAATGCGGAAATTACTGATGAAGAAAATGCGGAAATTACTGATGAAGAAAATGCGGAAGTGAGTAATACAGAAGAAATTACTCATTCGGATTCAGGAACACAGTCAAATGAAATTCTTGAAATGTTCGATAATTTAATCTTCTATGAGGGAACATGGGGAGACTTTGGAGCACATGTGAATGAATATCAGGGCATGGTGGAAAGTACAATTAAAAATGCCATTTCCCTTTCAGAGTATTTTAGCGATGCGAATAGTACATATATGATTCTAGAAAAGAGAGTATTAAACGATGATGTGTTGGAGAATGGACAATCGGCAACAAATCAATTATATACGATTACTTTTGAAGGTCCGAGTATGACGGGAACAGGAGGAGCAAGATATTTGGAGTGTACGGTAAGCAGCCCGGATGGTGTGAATTTAGTTTACAATGAAATTTCTTATTATTGATTGCTGAATAGAAAATGCTTATAAAAGCATGGATGAAATTTCTTATTATTGATTGCTGAATAGAAAATGCTTATAAAAGCATGGATGAAATGCTGAATTAGTGATTTACAGAAGGCTGGCTACTGCCGGCCTTCTTAGTGTAAGAGCCGTTGCAATGGGGCTGCTTTGGCAGCACATATGGATCACATGACAGAACAACGCTGTTAGAAAGAAGATAAATGCAGAAAACTAAGTATAAGTTTTAATAATTTCTTCGGCAATCATCCGTTTCGTGATACAGCGGTCCATTGCCTGTTTTTCTATGTAACGGTGGGCCTCCGGCTCACTCATGGAGAGTTCACTGATCAGAAACCATTTCGCTTTGTTGACCAGGCGGATCTCAGCCATTTTTTCTTCAATGGATAAAGATTTTTTTTCAAATTGCCGTAAGTATCCTCTGGCACTTTCCATCCAGTTCAGGGCATGGAGCAAGGTGGATTTTGAGATTGGCTTTGGCAGTGTGAAGACTCCATATTCAGCAACTTTGTCATGAATACTGTCATGAATATCATTTTTTACCATGAGAAGTACGATAGATTGTTTGGCGGTACAGATATCAATCGCGAAACGAGTACCGGCATCGTCCGGTAAAGGAGCGTTGATGAGAACAAAATCAAAAGTCTTTTCTGCAAGCACTCGTTTGGCGGCGCTGACACTTGCGGCGGTATGGATGAGAGAATATCTCGTTTCGGGGAGAATGGCGGCAAAGGCCGAGTTAAAATTATCTGCTGCGGATACAACGAGTATACTGTAAACACGTTCTTTTAAACTCATTTTGCACCTTCTCCTTTTTTATTCATATAAACTAGTGTCTGCGATAGATATCTAAGATGGCGTCCGGTATATATTTCTTGATGAAATCGCTGTCGGCGGCAACCTCACAGGCAGATTTAAAATCTTGCGGAAGCTGTCTGAAACCTGCTAGTATATCTGCATCTGCCGTGTACAGATTAATATCGGCAGGGCTCGGAAGCTTTTTGGGGTTTTGGATTCCGTCAAGAACTGCATAGATCAATAGTGCAAATGCCAGGTAAGTATTTGCGGATGGATCCGGCGAACGAAGTTCTGCGCGCTGGTACTTATCCGCGGCGGCAGGCACTCTGACAAGCTGGGAACGGTTTTCACGGGACCAGGAAATATATTTTGGAGCCTTATTGTTGCCCAGACGTTCATAGGAATCTTCGGATGGATTTAAAAATACAGTCATATCTGACACTTTATCCAGAATACCTGCTATCATATCATACATACGATCTGTATCATCCGGGGATTTTACGGATATATTGATGTGGAATCCGTTTCCCGGTTTGTTTTTCAGTGGCTTTGGGCTGAAATCGGCAAAGATTCCGTTGACCCGGGCGATTGTTTTTACGACGGTTTGGAAAGTCATGGCATTGTCAGCAGCAGTCAGCGGATCTGAATAGCGGAAATCAATCTCGTTTTGTCCCGGTCCTTCTTCGTGGTGTGAACTTTCCGGCTGTATCCCCATCTGTTCCAACATCAGGCATACCTCGCGGCGGATATTTTCACCTCGGTCTTCAGGAGCAATATCCATGTAGGACGCTTCATCATAAGGCTCTTTGGTCGGATTTCCGTTGTCATCCAATTTAAACAGATAAAATTCCTGTTCTGCGCCAAAGAAAAAACGATATCCCGCATCCGTGGCTTCTTTTACTGCATTCTTTAAAATAGAACGGGTATCACATGCGAATACTTCTCCGTTTGGATGTGTGATGGTACAGAACATCCGCACTACACGTCCATGTTCTGGTCTCCACGGCAAAGGCATCAGTGAGTCTGCATCCGGATGAAGAAAAAGATCAGAATGGTTTTCATCACCAAAACCGTCAATGGCGGATGCGTCAATGGCAATGCCATACTCAAAAGCGCGAGGTAGTTCCTCTGGCATGATGGATATGTTTTTTTGCTTCCCAAATACATCACAAAAGGCAAGGCGGATGAATTTTACATCCTCTTCCTGTACATATTGGATAACCTCTTCTTTTGAATATTTCATAAATCTACCTACTTTCTTTTCTAACATCATTTTGAGGGATGTGAAATTAATTCGCAACATACATCTGTTTATATGGATTTTTGCTGTCCGGTGTGATGACTGTAAAAGGAGCAGACAAAAGCTTGTCCAAAGAATAGCCAAAATCTGCGCAGTATTCGGACAGATACTCCTGGATCTCGTCCAAATCCTTTGCGGATGCACATCTTGCCGTCACTTGTTTCGGAAAGAGGATGTTTTCGCAGCTGCCGCGCAGGAACATCTTGCCGCCATGCATGCCAGTACATGGAAAATTGCCCACGATCTGCCTGCCGTCCGTATGGAGTCCAAGAACGACGATTATGCCGCCTGCCTGATATTCTCCCAGAAAGCTTCCCGCATGCCCGCCGATGATCATAACAGGAACCTTTTCTTTGTAAGCTTTCATATGGATTCCAGCGCGGTATCCTGCGTTGCCCTGTACATAGATCTTTCCGCCTCGCATGGCGTAACCGGCAGCATCGCCGATATTGCCGCGGATCAGTATTTTGCCTTCGTTCATTGTGTCACCTACAGCGTCCTGCGCATTGGCATTTACAGTAATATGAGCATTATTTAAATATGCGCCCAGCGCATTTCCCGGTATTCCGTGAATGGTAAGTTTTTTATCCGACATGCCAGCTGCGATAAATCTCTGACCGCAGCATCCGTCGATCAAACAGTCGCTGTCTGAAGTGCGCAGCGCCTTATTTATAGCTCTGGAATCTAAACTTGTCGCATGGATGATTTCCATATTATATCACACCTTTCCCTAAATGTTTACATATTTTCGCGAATACATACGCATTATTCTCCGGCATGAGAAATACCAAGTATCTCCAACTCTTTCGATGTCAAGCCAATGCCGCGCAACATCAGCCTGTTCCCACGCAGAGCTTCGATGGAATTGATGCCCATGCCGCCCATCAGTTCTTTGATCTCGTGTTTCCACGCGGACAACAGATTGATCAGCCGTTTACTTCCGATTTCCGGGTCCAGCCTTTCTACGAGTTCGGGACGCTGGGTCGCGATGCCCCAATTGCATTTACCGCTCTGACAGGAGCGGCAGAGATGACAGCCCAGGGCTAAAAGGGCACCGGTGGCTACATAGCAGGCATCCGCGCCAAGGGCAACGGCTTTTACCACATCGGCGGCGCTTCGGATACTTCCGCCGACTACAAGAGATACAGTATTGCGTATGCCCTCATCACGCAGACGCTGGTCAACCGCTGCCAGGGCAAGTTCGATTGGAATGCCTACGTTATCACGGATCCTGGTAGGAGCAGCCCCCGTCCCACCCCGGAAACCGTCGATGGCAATGATATCAGCGCCGCTTCGCGCGATTCCGCTTGCAATGGCGGCAATATTGTGAACTGCGGCAACTTTTACGATAACAGGTTTTTTATATTCCGTAGCTTCTTTTAGAGAGAAGACAAGCTGACGTAAATCTTCAATCGAGTAGATATCATGGTGAGGGGCGGGAGAGATTGCGTCTGAACCTGTGGGGATCATACGGGTACGGGATACATCTCCTACGATTTTTGTTCCCGGGAGATGACCGCCGATACCCGGTTTTGCGCCCTGTCCCATTTTAATTTCAATCGCAGCACCTGTCTTCAGATATTTTTCGTGGACACCGAAACGTCCGGAAGCTACCTGGACGATCGTGTTTTTGCCATAGCAGTAAAAATCTTCATGCAGACCGCCTTCCCCGGTGTTATATAAGATATTGAGTTTGTTTGCAGCCACTGCCAGAGCTTTATGTGCATTGTAACTGATAGATCCGTAACTCATGGCAGAGAACAAGACCGGCATAGAAAGTTTTAGCTGTGGCGGCAGCGTACAGTCTAATTTTCCATCTTCTGTACGACCTGCCTTTTGTGGCTTTTTCCCAAGATACACCCTGGTTTCCATAGGTTCCCGCAGAGGATCGATGGGAGGGTTAGTGACCTGGGAAGCATTGATCAGGATCTTATCCCAGTATACGGGAAAAGATTTCGGATTGCCCATAGAGGATAAAAGGACACCGCCGCTGTTGGCCTGTTTGTAGATCTCTTTGACGATATCGTTCTGCCAGTTGGTATTTTCACGAAGCGTACAGTCGGTTTTTACTATTTTTAATGCCCTGGTCGGACAGAAGGAAACACAGCGCTGGCAGTTTACACATTTGGTTTCATCACACTGCATAATCTTGTATTCTTTATCGTAGCTGTGGACTTCATTGGCACATTGGCGTTCACAAATGCGACAGGCAATACATCTGTTTTCATTTCTGATGATCTCAAATTCCGGATAAATAAATTCTATACTCATTAAAACGCACCTTCCTTTACTTTCACAATGACAGGTTCTCCACCGGAAGGAGACCAGATATTTTCTGCGTCTGGTTCCATAGTCCGAATAGCGGCTTCTTCGCTGGCGATGAATACTTTATCGTCTTTTTCGCCGACTACTGTCGAGCGGAGTTTCAGGCGGTCGTTCAGCGCCATCAATCCGCCGTTAAATCCCAACACAATAGAAAAAGGTCCGGTCACGAGCAGGCTTGGAAAGAGTGTTCTGAGATAGATATGCTTTCTTTGGTCTTCCAAATCTGTTTTTGCGGAAATCGTACTCCAGAACGGAGCGGCAATAACACTTGCTGCCTCGCCAAGGGTGAGACCCTGGACACGAAGAAGATAGTCCATGATATAAGTAATGACTTCTGTGTCGGTCTGAAGGGTACATTTATACCCAAACATTTCGATAAATCGACGGTTGGCATCATAGGAAGAAATTTCTCCGTTATGTACGACAGAATAATCGAGCAGTGTAAAGGGGTGTGCGCCGCCCCACCATCCGGGAGTATTCGTCGGGTAACGCCCGTGAGCAGTCCAGGAATAGCCTTCATATTCCTCCAGCTTATAAAAAACACCGACGTCTTCCGGGAAACCTACTGCCTTGAAAGTCCCCATGTTCTTGCCGCTGGAAAATACATAGGCGCCGGGCAGTTTGGCGTTGATCTTCATAACTGTTCTGGCGACAAATTCTTTTTCATCCAGCTGCAGAGAAACTAAGACGGATTTCAGCGGAGCAATAAAATATCTCCATATAATAGGCTCATCTGTAATTGTTGGGATCTTGCGGGTCGGTATGATCTCAGACTGAACGATTTCAAACTGCTCTTTTAAGAAAGCCTCACATTGCTTTCTCGTATCTCGAGTATCAAAAAACATATGTAGCGCATAAAACTCTTTATATGCGGGATAAATACCGTAACCGGCAAAACCTCCTCCCAAACCGTTGGAGCGATCATGCATGGGCTTCATAGAATTTGTGATCATTTCACCGGACATCTTATTTCCGTTTTTGGAAATCACTGCCGAGATCGCACATCCGGAAGGAATCCTTACTTCACCCTCAATCTTCATAACCCTTTTACCTTCCTTTCAGAATAAATAAAAAAGCAAACGCATTCATTTTAGGACAGAGAGAATCTGCTCTAAAAATGAACGCCTTTGCTCATATCCAATATTTATACAGCGGATGGCAGGTTTTGTCAAGAAAAAAGAAAAATTATGGCATGATTCAAAAAAAATTAAAAAAAGATACGGCGAGAAAATAAAAAAAGGGATTGACAAACGATTTTTTCAGGTGTATTATCCAACACGTAAAGGCAAGGGCGTCTTTGAGAAAAAGTTCTCAGAGGCGTCTTTTACTTTATAAACGAAAATATATAGAAGTTGATGGAAAAGGCAAGGGTGTCTTTTAAGTGCGTAAAAAGAGCATAAGACCCCTTGCCTCTTTGTTTTCAAATTGAGAGGAGTGGAAGTATGAAGAGTGTACCAGATTTTTTCGGATGTAAAGTATTTGATGACAGGGTGATGAAGGCAAAGTTGTCAGCGGCAGTCTATCAGTCGTTGAGAAAGACGATCGATGAGGGCGCAAAACTGGATATCAGTGTGGCGAACGCAGTCGCGGCAGCCATGAAAGACTGGGCGGTCGCCCATGGAGCAACGCATTATACCCACTGGTTTCAGCCGCTTACTGGTGTGACGGCAGAAAAACATGATAGTTTTATTTCGCCGTCACCGGATGGCGGAGTGATCATGGAATTCTCCGGAAAGGAACTGATCAAAGGTGAACCGGATGCGTCTTCTTTCCCATCCGGCGGACTTAGAGCGACCTTTGAAGCAAGAGGGTATACTGCATGGGATCCAACCTCTTATGCATTTATCAAAGAGAAGACCTTATGTATTCCTACGGCGTTCTGTTCCTACGGAGGAGAAGCGTTAGATAAGAAGACACCGCTGCTGCGTTCGATGGAAGCACTGAATAAACAGGCCATGCGTATCCTTCATCTGTTTGGAAATGACGAGGTAAAATGTGTACGTACTTCAGTAGGACCGGAACAGGAATATTTCCTCATCACAAAAGAAATGTATGAGCAGAGAAAAGATCTTCGCTTTACAGGACGTACCCTTTTTGGAGCAAAACCGCCAAAGGGACAAGAAATGGATGATCACTATTTTGGCGTGATCAAGCCCAAAGTAGCCGCATATATGGAAGAATTAAATGAAGAACTTTGGAAACTGGGTATCTTGGCTAAGACGGAACATAATGAGGTGGCTCCGGCACAGCATGAACTTGCGCCAATCTATACAACAACGAATATCGCTACAGATCATAATCAGCTGACAATGGAGATCATGCAGAAAGTCGCGGAAAAACATGGGCTTGTCTGCCTTCTTCATGAAAAACCATTTGCAGGAGTAAACGGAAGCGGCAAACATAATAACTGGTCGCTTACCACAGACAAAGGGACAAATCTGCTATCTCCGGGTGAAACTCCGTATGAAAACGCGCAATTTTTGTTGTTTTTGTGTGCTGTGATCAAAGCGGTCGACGATTATCAGGATCTGCTCCGCCTATCTGTGGCAACAGCCGGAAATGATCATAGACTTGGCGCGAATGAAGCGCCTCCGGCAGTAGTATCCATATTCCTTGGAGATGAGTTAAACGCGGTATTGGAAGCGATCGAGGAAGGTACGCTATACACGGGGACTGAAAAAACACAGATGAAACTTGGCGTGAATGTACTTCCGAAGTTTAACCGGGATACCACAGATCGTAACCGTACTTCACCATTTGCCTTTACCGGAAATAAATTTGAGTTCCGCATGCTGGGATCGTCCAACAGTATTGCCTGCGCGAATATCATGCTGAACAGCGCGGTGGCGGAAAGCCTGAAGATTTATGCGGACAGACTGGAAAAAGCGGAAAACTTTGAAGATACGCTGCATGCAATGATACGAAAGACGATCAAAGATCATAAGCATATTATTTTTAATGGGAACGGATATGACGATACATGGATCATGGAAGCGACAGAGAAGAGAGGGCTTCTTAATTATCGCACGACACCGGATTGTATGCCGCATCTTTTAGATGAAAAGAATGTACGCATGCTGACATCTCATAAGGTGTTCTCAGAGGCAGAATTAAGATCCAGATGTGAGATCATGCTGGATAATTATTGTAAAACGGTACTGATAGAAGCAAATACCATGATCGATATGGCAAAGACGGAGATCGATCCGGCAGTAAGCGCCTATGTATTGGAACTTGCCAAAACAGCGGCAGCAAAAAAAGAAGTAGACGCGTCTATTTCCTGCAGTTATGAAGCAGTACTGCTGAAGAAGCTGACAAGGCTGGAAGAGCAGATAGCAGTCAGAGCTGAAGAACTGAAGGAAGCCGTGATGAAGGTAGAGGAAATAAAGGACGTCAGTGAAGAAGCTTATATGATCCGTGATATCGTATTGGGGAAAATGGGGGAACTGCGGGTTGCCTGTGACGAGGCAGAAACGATCACAGCAAAGAAATACTGGCCGTTTCCGACTTATTCTGATCTGTTGTTCGGCGTAAAATAAGTGTGTATTGCAAAGAAAGAAGGAATGATTATGACATATAGTGCAGTGAATACGATTTGGGTATTGATAGGGGCAGCGTTAGTGTTTTTCATGCAGGCTGGGTTCTCTATGTGTGAAGCAGGATTTACCAGAGCAAAGAATACAGGGAATATACTGATGAAGAATCTGATGGATTTTTGTATAGGTACACCGGCATTCTGGCTGGTAGGATTTGGCCTGATGTTTGGAAGCGGTTCTGCGGTCATAGGGACTTTTGATCCGATGATCAAGGGAGATTATAGTTCTATTTTGCCTGCGGGAGTTCCGCTGTGGGCATTTGTGATTTTCCAGACTGTTTTTTGCGCGACATCTGCTACGATCGTGTCCGGAGCAATGGCTGAGAGAACAAAATTCAGTGCGTACTGCATATATTCAGCAGTAATTTCTCTTTTGATTTACCCTATTTCAGGACACTGGATCTGGGGAGGCGGATGGCTGTCCCAGATGGGCTTTCACGATTTCGCGGGCTCTACGGCCGTGCATATGGTAGGGGGGCTCTGCGCGCTGATCGGGGCAAAGATCTTAGGACCTCGTATTGGAAAATACGATAAAGACGGGAAACCACAGGCTATCCTCGGGCATAACCTTACCTTTGCGGCGCTTGGCGTATTTATTCTCTGGTTCTGCTGGTTTGGGTTTAATGGCGCTTCTACGGTAGGTATGGACAGTGACGCTTTGGTGGAAACGGCGGGAAGAGTATTCTTTAACACAAACATGGCAGCTGCCGTAGCCTGCTGTACAACTTTAGTCTTCACGTGGATTCGTTATAAGAAGCCGGATGTCTCTATGACATACAATGCGGCTTTGGCGGGACTCGTAGGCATTACGGCAGGATGTGATGCGGTAAGCCCGGTGGGCGCCGTAGTCATTGGTATCGTATGTGGCATTTTAGTTGTATTATCTGTTGAGTTTTTTGATAAAATAGCAAAAGTCGACGATCCGGTCGGAGCGGTATCTGTTCATTTTGTATGCGGCGCGACAGGAACAGTTCTTACAGGATTATTTGCGACAGGCGTGACGACAGAAGCCGGACTTTTCTATGGAGGCGGAGGACATTTCCTTGGCGTGCAGGTAATCGGGGTTCTTTCTGTTGCCGTTTATGTGGCTGTGATCATTACCATTATATTTTTGGCGATCAAGCATACGATCGGACTTCGTGCAGACGCAGAAGATGAGATAGCCGGACTGGATGTATCTGAACATGGCCTGTTGACGGCATATGCCGGTTTTGCAATGTATCCGGATACAGTGACAGAGGACGAAGGCGTTGCCCCGGTGATGGTAACAGGAGATATTCCCGAGGCAGAAGCAATCCCGGTGAAGAAAGTTCCGGCTTTTGAGGAAGGAACAGCAAAGTTTACAAAAATAGAGATCGTATGTAAAGAATCCCGATTTGAGGTATTGAAGAGTGCAATGATGAGCATCGGTATTACCGGAATGACTGTCTCTCATGTTTTGGGATGTGGTGTGCAGAAAGGAAAACCGGAGTATTACCGAGGCATACAGGTAGAAGCGAATCTGCTTCCCAAAGTGCAGGTAGATATGGTCGTCAGTGCTGTTCCGGTTCGCAGAGTCATCGAGACTGCAAAGAAGGCGCTTTATACCGGACATATCGGCGATGGGAAGATATTCGTCTACGATGTGGAAAATGTTGTCAAGGTAAGAACCGGTGAAGAGGGCTTTGATGCCCTTCAGGACGTAGAATAAAACAAAGAAACTGCATATAGCAAAAGCGTTTGAGAAAAGAGAAGTAATACAGGTGATCACTTACAGAGAGTGTGGAATAGTGAGAACCATGCGGCAGAGCCTGTATGAATAACACTTTTTGAGCTGCAATCTGAACGGGATTTTACCTTAGTAGGTGCGACGCTGCGCCAGGCGTTAATGGCAGAACCGTCAGAAGGTTTGGAAATGAGGGGAAAAATAGGTGGCACCGCGAGCACAGCACTTGCCCTATAGGATGCTGAATTATATATATTTACGGAGGTACAGATATATGTGTTCTATTATGGGATATTGCAGCTGCAGTGCTGCCATTGATGTTTTTATGGAAGGATTTAGAAAAACGATATCCAGAGGTCCGGACGACAGCAGAGTGGTCGATACGGGAGACGGGATCCTGGGGTTTCACAGATTGTCGATTATGGGACTGACGCCGACGGGTATGCAGCCATTCCAGCGCGGAAAAAGCTATGTGGTCTGCAATGGAGAAATTTACGGCTTTAAAAAGCTAAAAGAAGAACTGTCAAAGAAATATACATTCCAGAGCGATTCGGATTGTGAGATCCTTTTGCCGCTTTATCAGGAATATGGCGTCGATATGTTTGCTATGCTGGATGCGGAGTTTGCATGCATCATCTACGATGGAGAAGCCGGAGAATTTATCGCGGCACGAGATCCGATCGGGATCCGGCCGTTATATTACGGATATGATAAAGAAAGAGCCGTTATTTTTGCCAGTGAAGCGAAAAATCTGGTAGGACTGACAGATAAGATCATGCCGTTTCCGCCGGGATATTATTATAAAGGCGGGCAGTTTATCTGTTACTGTGATATTTCTAAAGTGGATACGGTCTGTCACGATGATCTGGAAACCGTCTGTGGGAAGATCCATGATAAACTGTCTGCCGGTGTAGAAAAACGCCTTGTAGCCGACGCAAAAGTAGGCTTTTTGCTTTCCGGCGGACTGGACTCTTCTTTGGTATGTGCCATTGCAGCGAAGAAGAACAAGGAACCGATTAAAACATTTGCTATAGGTATGAGTGAAGACGCTATCGATTTGAAATACGCGAAACAGGCAGCGGATTATATCAAAAGCGACCATACGGAGATTTATATGACACCGGAGGAAGTGATCTCTTCACTGGAAACGGTCGTTTATCTGCTTGGGACCTATGATATCACAACGATCCGTGCCTCTGTGGGAATGTACCTGGTATGTAAGGCCATCCATGAACAGACCGATATCCGGGTACTCTTGACCGGCGAGATATCCGATGAATTATTCGGATATAAATATACAGATTTTGCGCCGGATGCGAAAGCTTTTCAGGAAGAATCACAGAAAAGGCTCCATGAACTTCATATGTACGATGTTTTGCGCGCGGACCGCTGCATATCCGTAAATTCGCTGGAAGCAAGAGTCCCGTTTGGAGATCTGGATTTTGTGAAATATGTGATGGCGGTAGATCCTAAATTAAAGATCAATACGTATGGAAAAGGAAAATATTTGCTGCGCCATGCATTTGAGAGGGACGGGTACCTGCCGGATGAAATCCTTTGGAGAGAAAAAGCTGCGTTTTCAGACGCGGTAGGTCACTCTATGGTCGATTACCTGAAGGAATATGCAGAAACTAAGTATACAGATGTAGAATTTAAAAGCAGATCTGCAAGCTACTCCTATGCCAGACCTTTCACGAAAGAATCTTTATTATATAGAGAAATTTTTGAAAAATACTATCCGGGACAGGCGGAGATGGTGACTGGTTTTTGGATGCCGAACAAGGAGTGGGAAGGCTGCGATGTAGACGATCCGTCTGCCAGAGTACTTTCTAACTATGGAGACAGCGGAAAATAAGTAGTGAAAAATAAATGGAAGTAATCCTTAAATACCTATTGACATAGTAGGAAAATGTACATATAATAACAGGAAAATATATACCCACTAAAAAGATGGGAATAAGGAGGATCTATGGAAGTTTATTTCGAAAAGCTTGTACGAGCAAACTTTCGTTTTGGTCGAATGTGATGATCTGGTGTAACTGCTGATTGAGATCATAAAATGAATAAACGAAAGGAAAGATAATATGTCAAAATACAGATTTGAAACACTCCAACTCCATGTAGGACAGGAAACTCCGGATTCTGCTACAGATGCGCGCGCAGTTCCTATTTATGCAACCACGTCTTATGTTTTCCACGATTGCGCCCACGCAGCGGCGCGGTTTGGACTTACAGATCCTGGCAATATTTACGGACGGCTAACGAACTCTACGCAGGAGGTTCTGGAAAAGCGTGTGGCTGCTTTAGAAGGAGGAGCTGCAGCTCTGGCTCTTTCTTCGGGAGCAGCTGCCATTACATATACCTTACAGGCTCTGGGACAGAACGGCGGGCACATTGTGGCACAGAAAACAATCTACGGAGGCAGCTATAATCTATTGGCACATACACTGCCTGGTTTTGGAATAACGGCTTCCTTTGTCAATATACATGACCTGCATGAAGTAGAAGCTGCTATTCGGGAAGACACAAGGGCGATCTACATAGAAACACTGGGCAATCCAAACAGTGATATTCCGAATATAGATGCATTGGCGGAACTTGCGCATAGACATGGGGTGCCGCTTGTCGTAGATAATACTTTTGGCACACCGTATTTCATACGTCCCATTGAGCACGGAGCAGATATTGTGGTACATTCTGCCACGAAATTCTTAGGCGGGCACGGAACTACGCTTGGCGGGATTATCGTAGACGGAGGAAATTTCGATTGGACTGCTTCCGGGAAATATGGGGCGATTGCTGAAGCAAATCCAAGTTATCATGGCGTTTCCTTTGTGAAAGCCGCAGGACCGGCAGCCTTTGTTACCTATATCCGCGCAATTCTGCTTAGAGATACGGGAGCAGCCATTTCTCCGTTTGCCGCGTTTTTATTGCTGCAGGGAATCGAAACATTATCGCTGCGCTTGGAGCGCCATGCGAAAAATACGAAGAAGGTGGTAGAATTTTTAGATGGTCATCCACAAGTTGAAAAAGTAAATCATCCCGCTCTTTCCTCCCATCCTGACCATGCTCTTTATCAGAAGTATTTCCCGAATGGCGGAGCCTCTATTTTTACATTTGATATTAAAGGCGGGAAGGAAGAAGCTTACAGGTTCATAGATAATCTGCGGATATTCTCACTGCTTGCAAATGTAGCTGATGTGAAGAGCCTTGTGATTCATCCGGCGACCACAACACACAGTCAGCTTTCCCCTGAGGAACTGGCCGAGCAGGAGATTAAACCAAACACGATACGACTTTCGATCGGAACAGAACATATAGAAGATATCATTGATGATCTGCGGCATGGTTTCCGTGCGGTACAAGAAAATAAAGAAGGATAAAAGTACTACTTGTTTTTGCTGCCACGTGTTTTTTGCAATAAATAGATTGACAAGATAAAAGGGAAGCGGTAAAATAGCATGGGTAAAGGCAAAGGCGTCTTTAAGTTGAGAATACACTTAAAGGGGCTTTTGCCTCTTTTTGCATTCAAAAATACAGAAAATGCTTTTATTTTGGAGGAGAAGTGTGATGACAAAATATATTTTTGTGACCGGAGGCGTTGTATCCGGTCTGGGGAAGGGGATTACAGCAGCTTCTCTCGGGCGGCTTTTGAAAGCAAGAGGGCTGAAAGTGGCGGCACAGAAACTGGATCCATATATTAATGTAGATCCCGGTACCATGAGTCCGTACCAGCATGGAGAGGTATATGTGACGGAAGACGGCGCGGAAACAGATCTGGATCTCGGTCACTATGAGCGGTTTATTGATGAAGATCTGAATAAATATTCTAATCTGACGACCGGAAAGGTATATTGGAACGTACTGAATAAAGAACGCAGAGGAGAATACCTTGGCTCTACGGTGCAGGTCATTCCTCATATCACAAATGAAATTAAAGAATTTGTATACCGCGTAGGGAAAAAGACAGATGCAGATGTGGTGATCACAGAAATCGGCGGTACGATAGGAGATATTGAATCGCAGCCGTTTCTGGAGGCGGTACGTCAGATATCTCTGGAGGTTGGCAGGGAAAACAGTCTGTTTATCCACGTGACACTGGTTCCTTATCTGAGCGGTTCAGAAGAACATAAATCCAAACCTACGCAGCATTCGGTCAAGGAACTGCGGGGAATGGGGATCAATCCTAATATTATCGTACTGCGTTCCGACAAGCCATTAGAGAAATCAATCTTTCAGAAAATCTCTCTTT
This sequence comes from Mediterraneibacter sp. ICN-202921, assembly GCF_037890075.1. Lineage (NCBI taxonomy): Bacteria > Bacillati > Bacillota > Clostridia > Lachnospirales > Lachnospiraceae > Mediterraneibacter > Mediterraneibacter sp. ICN-202921. The sequence goes on from NZ_JBBKBE010000003.1 coordinate 45,781, forward strand.
TCTGCGATGTGAAGCCGGATTGTGTGATTGAGAACAGAACAGTATCAAATCTTTATGAAGCGCCGCTTATGCTGGAAAAATCAGGTTTTTCTTCGGTTGTGTGCAGAGAACTGCATATGGATGTTCCGAAACCGGATCTAAAAGAATGGGAGCAGATGGCAGAACGTATACGAAATCGTTCCAAAGAGGTACATATCGGACTTGTAGGAAAGTATGTAAAACTTCATGACGCATATCTATCGGTGGCGGAAGCTATGAGCCATGCAGGCTATGAACTGAATGTTTTTGTCAGGATCCACTGGATTGATTCGGAGACAATTTCCGAAGAAAACGTGCAGGAGATATTCCATGGCCTGCATGGGATCATAGTGCCGGGAGGCTTTGGAAACCGCGGTATTGAAGGAATGCTTCTGTCTGCTAAATATGCCCGTGAAAATAATCTGCCTTATTTTGGCATTTGTCTGGGGATGCAGATCGCTGTCATAGAATTTGCGAGAGATGTCGCCGGGTTAAGCGATGCACATTCCGGAGAATTTGACGAACAGTGTGCCGATAAGGTGATCGACTTTATGCCCGGGCAAAGCAATGAGATCGATAAAGGAGGTACTCTGCGTCTGGGAAGCTATCCGTGTGTCATCCGCCCGGGAACACAGATGGAAAAATGTTATGGATCTGACGTGATACGCGAACGTCACCGCCATCGGTATGAGTTTAACAATGAATATCGTGAGAAGCTGACAGTAGCAGGACTTGTGTTAAGTGGAACTTCTCCGGACAATAGACTGGTGGAAACCGTGGAACTGCCTGAACATCCTTTTTTTGTAGGAGTACAGTTTCATCCAGAATTTAAGAGTCGTCCGAATCAGGCGCATCCACTGTTTAAAGGCTTTATTTCGGCTGCATTAAAGCAGGCGTGTGAAAAGAAGGAGTAGAAAGATGGCTATTCATGAAGAATGTGGCGTATTTGGAATGGTGAGTACCAAAAAAGAAAACGTTGCGGAAATTGTTTATTATGGTTTGTATGCCCTGCAGCACAGAGGGCAGGAGAGTTGTGGAATCGTCGTAAATGACGACGGTGTATTTTCTTCTTATAAAGATATGGGGCTTGTAAGCGAGGTGTTTTCTAAAGATATTTTATCCCGGCTGCCGGAAGGAACTATGGCGGTCGGGCATGTTAGATATGGAACGACCGGAGGTACTACGAGAAATAACTGTCAGCCTATTGAAGTCAATCATCAGAAGGGGAAAATGGCGTTGGCACACAATGGAAATTTAAGTAATGCATTAGAACTCCGTGACAGACTGGAGTTATCGGGAGCGATTTTTCATACCACCAGTGATACGGAAACCATTGCTTATGTGATTACCAGGGAAAGACTGAAGACATCGAGTATAGAAGAAGCTGTCAGTAATGCGATGCATGTACTGGAGGGAGCCTATTCTATGGTTTTGCTGTCCTCCACAAAGATGATCGCGGTAAGAGACCCGTACGGATTCAGACCGCTTTGCTATGGAAAGATGCAGGACGGCGCTTATGTAGTGGCATCAGAAAGCTGCGCATTATCAGCAGTGGGAGCGGAACTTATCCGAGAATTACTGCCAGGCGAGATCTTGGTATTTAGTGCAAATGGTGTGGAATCTAGGCGGGAACACTGCGGAAAACAGAAGAAAAAAACTTGTATTTTTGAATATATTTATTTTGCAAGACCGGATTCTGTCATAGACGGTGTGTCTGTCCATCAATCTCGGATGAAAGCGGGCGAACTGCTGGCAGAGAGTTATCCTGTGGATGCGGATATTGTGATCGGAGTTCCGGACAGCGGGCTGGACGCAGCTCTGGGATATGCGAAAAGAGCAGGAATTGCCTACGGGATCGGTTTGATAAAAAACAAATATATAGGGAGAACGTTTATTTCTCCGGGACAGCATGAGCGATTGGATCAGGTGAAAATAAAGCTTTCTCCTGTGAAAAGTGTCATTGCTGGGAAACGGGTAGTTCTTATTGACGATTCCATCGTAAGAGGTACAACCAGCAGGCGGATCGTAAAGCTTTTGCGCGAAGCGGGGGCAAAAGAAATCCATATGAGGATTTCGGCTCCCCCATTTCTGCATCCTTGTTATTATGGTACCGATATTGATTCGGAAGAAAATTTGATCGCCTGCCATCATAGCATGGAAGAGATCGCAAAGATCATAGGTGCGGATTCTTTGGGATATCTGGAGGCAGATAATCTGTGCAGGCTGGCGGATAGCACAGAATACTGTGCCGCCTGCTTTAACGGAGAATATCCGACGAAGATCCCGACAGATCTTAGGAAAGACCGTTTTGAAAGGAAACTGTCAGAAATTTAGACAAAGTGATACAGATAGCAATACAGAATGATCGAAGGAGGATTGTCATGATCAGACCGAATATGCACTATAAGGAATTAAAGGATTCTTATCTTTTTTATAATATTGCCCAGAAAACAAAAACTTATATAGAGGAACATCCGGGAACAAAGCTTTTAAAAATGGGTATTGGAGATGTTTCACTGCCGTTATGTGACGCCGTGATCCAGGCGCTGCATGAGGCGGTGGAAGAGCAGGCTTCCCCAAAAAGTTTTCATGGATATATGCCGGAGTGTGGCGCCGCATTCTTAAGAGAAAGAATTGCGAAATATTATGAGAGCCGAGGCGTTTCTGTATCTCCCGAGGAAGTTTTTGTATCGAGCGGAGCAAGTGATGAACTGGGAGATATTCTGGATCTATTTGCTTGTTCCAGTTCTGCGTTAGTCGTTGAGCCGGCATATCCTGCATATGTGGACGCGAATGTCATGGCGGGCAGAAAGATCGTACATCTGGATTCAGGGGAAGAAAATGGCTTCCTTCCCAAACCGAATGAGGAAGTGAAGGCAGATCTACTCTATATCTGTTCTCCGAACAATCCGACAGGAGCTGTTTTTTCGAGGAAGCAGTTGCAGGCATGGGTGGATTTCGCGAATAAACATGGCGCAGTCATTCTTTTTGACGCGGCTTATGAGGCCTTTATTGAGGATGAGACACTTCCTCACAGCATTTTTGAACTGGATGGTGCCAGGACTTGTGCGATAGAAATCTGCTCTTTATCCAAGACAGCCGGATTTACGGGAACGAGATTAGGATATACGATTGTTCCAAAAGAACTAGAAAGAAATGGGATGTGTTTGCATGAGATGTGGGTGCGCAACCGTACCACCAAAACGAACGGGGTCTCCTATATCATTCAAAAGGGCGGAGCCGCAGTTTTTACAGAAGAAGGACAAAAACAGATCCATGAGAATATACAGGTCTATAAAAATAATGCAAAAGTTTTAATGCAAGCGCTCGACAAACTGGAGGTATGGTATTGCGGCGGAAAGAATGCCCCCTATATTTGGATGAAATGCCCGAATGGAATGGGAAGCTGGGAATTTTTTGACTACCTGCTTCATGAAATTCAAGTAGTGGGAACACCGGGAGAAGGTTTTGGAGCCTGTGGGGAAGGATATTTCCGTTTTTCTACCTTTGGTTCGCTGGAAGATACAAAAGAAGCGGCAGAAAGACTTGTGAAATTGCTCTCGAAATAAAAACACAGATCGAGAGGTGATCAAAATATTGATGACAGATCTGGTCGGAGGAAAGGCGAGGCTAAAACCCAGAGGTTATCGGCAATTATGTGACACAAGAGGGTATCGTCAGAGAAAATACTCCGTATCTCTATGGAGAAAAGGTGAAAGTATATCTTCGGCGGGGAGTATAGAAACCGTCAGGATATGACCGGCGGCCAAATCGACAGCTGGGATATGGGAGTTTCCCAAACAAAAGGATAGTAAGAAATAACCTATGTTTATCTGCTTGCAGAATATTGATGTATAAGAGAATGGCACTTGAAATATAGTGTCTTTTTTTCATGTTGGAATTGTATTGAACTTAATATGAATACACGAGCGAGGAAATAGGTCTTATTTATATATTTCAAATAAATGAATAATTGTTCTTGACATGAGTCTGAAATCGGACTAAAATAAGTCCGAAAACGGACGAAAATGATCAGCTGATAAAGGAGGGTTTATGATAAACGATAAAAGTATTACGAAACAAATGACAGAAATTAACAGACTTAGTAACGAGTTGGATTGTCTGTATCATAACATCGCACAAAACTATGGGATTTCTGATACGATATTCTGGATCTTTAGTGTTCTTTCCGATATGGAAACAGATATATCCCAAGCGGATTTGTGCAATAATTGGTATTATTCCAAACAGACGATAAACTCTGCTGTTGCGGCTATGATTAAGAAAGGTTGGATTGAATTAGAAGCAATTCCAAATACCAGAAATAAAAAAAGAATCATTTTAACAGAAGAAGGTGCGGAGTTTTGTCATATAGTTATTGGTGAAACCGTAGAAATAGAATTCGCTGCATATTCTGAATTTACGCAGGATGAGCGGGAAAATTTTATAAGAATGTTTGAAAAAATGAATGGGTATATGAGAAAAGAATATGACAAAAGACATCCTAAAAAGTACATTTCTGTTGAGAAGCAGAAAAAGTAGGAGGAATATCATGAGAATTATAACAATCAGTCGTGAATTTGGCAGCGGTGGCAGGGAATTGGGAAAACGTTTGGCAGAGGAACTAGACTTTGCCTATTATGATAAAGAGATATTATCCATGATTTCAGAGAGAATGCAGATGGATGAGGATTATATTGAAAAAGAACTTAATAAATCCATTACAATTACTTATCCCTATACGATAAGACGCAGTTTTTATCAGACACCATCTCAAGTAAATCAGGTTTCGAAACTGTTGGCGGAACAGAATAAAATCATTTGTTCTCTTGCAGAAAAAGAGGATTGTATCATTGTTGGACGGGGTGCAGATGCGATTTTGCGGGAACATGGTCCTTTTTCTCTTTTTATTTACGCAGACCAGGCATCTAAAGTTGCCCGCTGCAGAAGCCGAGCACATAAAGAGGAAAGATTAAGTGAAAATGAATTAAAACGAAAAATGAAACAGATAGATAAAAGCAGAGCGGCTGTGTATGCACTTGTTTCAGAATATTCGTGGGGAGATAAAAAAGCATATCAGCTTTGTATTAATACATCAGGAATCATGATTCCCCAGATGGTATCCTCTCTGGCGGATTTTGCAAAAATATGGTTTGAAAGGAATAAAACAGATGGCAATTCAATTATCGGATCACTTTAATTATAAACGGCTTCTTAAATTTGTTTTCCCATCCATCATTATGATGGTATTTACCTCTATCTATGGTGTTGTAGACGGACTGTTCGTTTCAAATATCGTTGGGAAAGCTGCATTTGCCGCAATCAATTTGATTATGCCTGTCAATATGATTTTCGGCGGTATAGGCTTTATGCTGGGAACCGGCGGTAGCGCCCTTGTTGCAAAAACATTAGGAGAAAAAGAGCCGGAAAAAGCAAACCGTTATTTTACGATGATGATTTTGATTACTGTCATTATAGGTGTGATTATTTCTGCCATTGGTATTGGAATCATGCGTCCTGTGTCTATTTTTTTAGGTGCGGATGAAGCCATGCTTCCCAACTGTATTCTTTATGGGCGTATTATGATGGCTTTTAATGTGTCGTTTATGCTGCAAAATGCCTTTCAGGGCTTTTTGATTACCGCCGAAAAACCTTCGCTGGGACTGGCAGTAACGGTTATTGCAGGTATCACAAATATGGTTCTGGATGCCTTGTTTATCGGGGTGTTTCACTGGGGCGTCGCAGGTGCGGCACTTGCTACAGGAGTGAGTCAGTGTGTGGGAGGATTGATTCCTTTGTTTTATTTCCTCAGACCGAACCGCAGCCTTTTAAGACTTGTCAAAACAAAGTTAGAAATAAGACCGATTGTAAAAGCCTGTGTCAATGGTTCTTCAGAAATGGTATCCAGCGTTACATCCTCTGTGGTAGGTATTCTTTATAATTTTCAACTTTTGAAGTATGCAGGGCAAAATGGCGTTGCTTCTTATGGAGTTCTAATGTATGTCCAGTTTACGTTGGCAGCCATATTTATCGGATATTCCATGGGGATCGCACCTGTCATTGGATACCATTATGGCGCAGATAATCATAGTGAGTTGAAGAATCTGCTGAAAAAAAGCACACTGCTTATGGTAGGGATCGGAGGCATTATGGTATTGAACGCAGAGGTTTTTGCGGTGCCACTGGCAAAGATATTTGTTGGATATGATATGGATTTGCTGAATATGACGGTTCATGCACTTCGCATTTCATCCCTTGCATTTCTGATTACAGGATTTAATGTCTTTGCTTCTTCATTTTTCACAGCATTGAACAATGGTGGTATTTCTGCAGCAATTTCATTTCTTCGTACTTTTATTTTTAAGTTTGCTACAGTTTTGATTTTACCGCTGATAGTAGGACTTGATGGAATATGGTGGGCTGATGTATCTGCGGAAATCTTTGCGTTTTTGCTTTCTATCATATTTTTAGTTACTCAAAGAAAGAAATATCACTATTTTTAATAATGAATCAAACTGGTTTGATTCTTAAATTTGTAAATATAACTTTAACTATTATTACAAAGAAGTTGATAGTTTTGAAGTGATAGGCATTCCTAGGAATGCAGTATATGCGTAGAGAACAGAACGGTTATTTTTAAGCTTGCAAGAACTTCAGGAAAGGATTACTATTACATCATAAGTGATGGGAAAAGGATGAAAACAATGGAAAGAGCAAGTACTTTATGTTACATAGAAAAAGACGGGAAATATCTGATGCTGCACAGGACAGTGAAGAAAAAGGATGTCAATAAGGACAAATGGATCGGGGTAGGAGGACATTTTGAGCATGGAGAGAGTCCAGAAGAATGCCTGCTGCGAGAGGTAAAGGAAGAAACGGGGTATACGCTGACCTCATGGAACTATCGGGGGATCGTGACATTTGTATATGGGGAGGATGTCGTGGAATATATGTCCTTGTATACAGCGGATGGATTTATAGGACAGCCGATTCCCTGTGACGAAGGAGAACTTGCGTGGGTGGATAAAGAGAAAATATCTTCTCTGGAGCTTTGGGCAGGAGATAAAATCTTCTTTCGCCTTCTGGATGAGATGGAAGGCTTCTTTTCTCTAAAGCTTGTATATGACACGCAGGATGTGCTTCGGTATGCGGCGCTTAACGGAGCACCGATGGAATTATTTGACATCATACATGAAGATGGCACAAAGAGCGGAATGATACAGGAAAGAGGAGTGGTACATCGGGAAGGACTGCTGCATGGTACGGTGCATATATGGATCGTAAGAGAAAATGATAAGAGCGGATATGATGTACTTTTACAGAAACGGAGTGTGCAAAAAGATTCGAATCCGGGGTGCTATGATATTTCCGCAGCAGGACATATAGAGGCAGGGGCAGAACATTTAGAAAGTGCGCTCCGTGAATTGCGGGAAGAATTAGGGATTGCGGCGAAAGATGAGGAACTGCGGGAAATTGGAAGTCACAGAGGCAGATATGAGGCAGTATTTCATGGTCTGCCATTTAAGGATAATGAGTTGAGCAGGGTGTATTTATACGAGAAACCGGTCCATATCTCCAGGTTAAAACTCCAGGAATCAGAGGTAGAAGAAGTAATTTGGATGGATTACGAAGAATGCAGAAAAAAGATCACGGAGGGGAGTCTGCCAAATTGTATTTACACAGAGGAATTTGCGATGTTGGGAAAAGCCTTAAATATATGTCCGGTTAAAAACTTTTAACGAATTATTTACAAGAAAATAACCATTTTCTGCTGTTCGCATGAAAACAGATCTGCTAGCATATAGTAGTAAAAGACTGCGGGAGAATATATACCTATAAATATAGTGTGAATCAGGAAACAGTAGAAAGAAGTGAAAGTTTGGAGCAGAATAAAGAGCAGTTAAGAGAATTTCTTACAGAGGGAATCTTCCCTGTAAAGGGGCAATGTGTCATCCAGCTTCTTCTCACAAAGCTTGAGATGATAGATATGGAATTATCTATGGTTCTGGGAAGAAATGTGATACAGGCAAAAAGCGGACGGATGAAATCCTACAGGAGTACCTGTAAAAAGTTGGAAAAAAAGGGGTTAAAACAGAATATACCCGCAGCGGTAAAGAAAATACACGATCTGATCGGTGTGCGGGCTGTCTGCTACTATGTGGATGACATATACAGGATTGAAAAAAAACTAAAAGAACAGTCTGATATTCGTATCACCAAGGTGAAAGATTATATACAAAAACCAAAATCATCGGGCTATCAAAGCCTTCATGTGATCCTGCAGGTTCCAATCGGTGGTCAAAAGGAAGTACAGTGGATGGATGCGGAACTGCAGCTGCGGACAGTTGAGATGGATTTTTGGGCAAGTTTGGATCACCAGCTGCGGTATAAAAAGGAAGGGGAAAATATGCAGACGATGGATGCGGAATTAAAGGAATGCGCCCGTATGATCCAGAAATTAGATGCAAAGATGCTGCATATCCGAAAAAAGATAGAACAGATATAGGTGAAATTTGCGTTATAGATAAAAACATATTATACTTGAAGAATAAATAAAAGCACAGAAGGAGATCGGTCAGATGACAGAAAAAGGTATGGCTCATGGGAGATTTCAGGTGCTGCATTTAAAGCATATGGAGTATCTGCTTGCCGCGAAGATGCGCTGCAAGAAGTTGTATATAGGCATTACACATCCAGATATTCAGGCCTATCCAGGCAGTTTTGCAGCGGATATACATGGGAGAACAAAGAGGGATAATCCTTTGACATATATAGAAAGATTTGAAATGATCAGGGATGCTCTGCTTGATTTTGGGGTGAAACGAGAAGAATTTGATATTCTGCCCTTTCCAGTCAGCCAGCCGGCTATTTTAAAGGAATATATCCCGGCAGATGCTGTTCACTATATGAATATATGCGGAGAATGGGATGAAGAAAGAAGACAGATTTTATTGGACTTAGGGCAAAATGTGGAGATCCTTTTTCAGAAAAAGAAGGAAGAGAAGGAGATCACATCGTCTAAACTCCGCGAGATGATCGCGGATGAAGAAGAATGGAAGACCTATGTGCCGAAAACAGTGTGTGCATATATTCTTGACCACGGGATTGAACAGAGGATCAGACAGCTTCAATACGTATATGCACCTCCAGAAAAGAAAAATACGTAAGTATAACAAGAATTTCCCGCAGCTGCGTCTTTATAAAAGCACAGCTGCGGGAAATATTTTTTAAGGAAGTACAAAGGCATACATGACAATAAAGTGGCATGCGCTGCCGCCCATCACAAAGAGATGGAAAATCTCATGGCTTCCGAAATTTTTGTGCTTGCTGTTGAACAGAGGTACTTTCAGCGCATAAATGATTCCACCGACAGTATAAATGATTCCGCCTGCCAGCAGCCATCCAAAGGCGGCAGGCGGCATATTATTGAGGATCTGTGTAAAGGCTAGTACGCAGGTCCATCCCATTCCAATATACAGGGCGGAAGAGACCCATTTCGGACAGAATACCCAGAAGGCTTTGATCAAAATACCTACAATTGCGATTCCCCATACAAGACTTAAAAGAAGAATGCCCGTTTTACCTTTTAGAACAAGAAGGCAGATAGGCGTATAGCTGCCTGCTATTAACACAGAGATCATCATATGGTCTATTTTTTTTAAGATAGTATTGATTTTCTTGGAAATATCAAAAGTATGATAGGTCGTACTTGCTGCATATAATAAAATAAGGCTGGCTGCATAAATAGCAAGTGAGATGATATATATTTTGCCGGGTTCATGTGCCGCTTTGATCAAAAGAGGGACAGCGGCAAAAATCGCCATTAACATTCCGATAAAATGTGTGATCGCGCTGCCGGGATCTTTAATATGCTGTTTCTTTTCCATAATATACGCCTCCTGTTATGATTGAATAACAATACGTAGTTTTAAAAACTACATTAAGTATATGTATATACTACGACATATATTCGAAAAAAGCAAGTAAATAGATATAAAAAAATAAAAAGCAGATCCCCTGTGAGCATATCGCGCTGCGGTGGTCTGCTTTTTCGTGCTTCTTATTTAACTGATGATCGTTCCGGTTTTTCCTTTTAATCCTTCTTTTACTTTATCAAAAGAAGTGATCAAAGCCTGGCGTCCGTCTCCTTCCTGTATGAATTCAATTGCCGCCTGGAATTTGGGAAGCATGTTATAGATACCGAAATGGCCTTCATCCATATATTTTTTCGCCTGTTCTACAGTGATCTTTCCGAGTTTTTCTTCTGTTTCCTGTCCCAGATTGATACATACCTGTTCTACACTTGTCAGGATCATGAGCAAGTCAGCGTTGACGCCTTCTGCTAATTTTCCTGCTATAAGATCCTTCTCGATGACAGCGCTTGCGCCCTTTAAGTGATTGTCCTGTTCCATGACAGGGATCCCGCCGCCGCCGGCTGCAATGACGATCTGGTCGGCGTCAAGGAGAGCTTTGACAGCGTCCAATTCTACGATCTTAACCGGATTTGGAGCGGAAACGACACGGCGATATCCTTTCCCCGGTTCCTCAATGACATAATTTCCTTTTTTTCGCTCTTCATTTGCCTCCTGTACATTCATATAACGTCCCAGTACTTTGGTCGGCGTATAGAAAGCTTCATCATAGGGGTCTACGATGACCTGTGTCAGTACAGTACTCACCGTGCGGTAGATACCGCGGTTTAAAAGTTCTTCACGGATCCCGTTCTGCAGATCGTATCCGATATACCCCTGGCTCATAGCGGAGCAGACAGACATCGGAGCCGCGGTATAGTCGGGATGCGCTTTTCCGAATTCATTCATAGCAGCGTGGATCATACCAACCTGCGGCGCGTTACTGTGCGTAATGGCAACCTGGTATCCTTCCTCTATCAGATCTGCGATAGATTTTGCAGTAGCTTTTACGGCGATTTTCTGTTCCGGCAGGGTGGTTCCCAGCGCACGGTGCCCTAAGGCGACAACAACTCGTTTTTTCATAGTATTCCTCCAGTTTTTTTCGGCTGTCTGAAAAGACGATCTATGTAAAGAACAGAGAGAAAGGCATTGACGGCGCCTGCTGTTTGAGCAGGCAGGCTTCCTCTCGTTTCCGGACAGCGAGAACTTCATGATTAATAAAAAGTATAATATTTTTTCATAAAAAATGCAAGATTATAAATGTACGGCTGTATAAGGATGTCCTGTATATTTTATAAATTTTTCTACTATATCCGCCGTCTGTATTTTCAAACTGGTTGTGTTGATACAGGGATGGCAGCCGATCGATTCTTCTGCAAGGATTTCTTCATCTATCAAAAGATGCACACGGTGTTGGCCGTCATTCATAAGTCCCAGGATACTGGCGCTTCCGGGTGTGATATCCAGAAATTTTTCCATAAATTCCGGTTCGGCAAAGGAAAGGCGGGAAATCTGCAGTTGGCGGGATAAATCTTTTGTGACAAATTTTTTGTCTCCCGGCAGTAGGAGGAGATAAAATTCTGTTTTCTGGCGGTTCCTGAGAAATAGATTTTTACATGGCATAACGCCCAGCACATCCTTGATCTCCCGGCATGCCTCGATGGTAGGAGCGACATCATGATCGACCCCGATAAAAGGGATGGCGAGCGTATATAAAAGATCATATACCCGTTCTTCCTTGGGAAGGCGGTCTGTACAATCGGGTTTTTCTGTAAAAAGTTCTGTGTGTACCATAAGAATTCCTCCGTTTATAGCAATGAAAGTGAAAATACGACATCTGCGGCAAAAAGAATCGTCAGAAGAAGGCACAGCCAGATTCTTTTTGTCTGCGTAAGTTTTAAAAATAAGCGGTTCCATCTAGGGGCAAGGGAATACAGAAACGCACAGCCCAGAAGGGCAAACTCGACACTTCCTCCTATATATATTCGCCCATTTATATTTAGAAAATATTGATTATAATTCCAGAGACGTACATGAAACTCTGATTCTACGAACCAATTGACGGTATATTCAAGAAGAGAGTAGATCCCTGTAATAAATAAAAAAGTGAGAACAGGTTTTTCACTGAATCTGCGCATTGTGACAAGGATACAGAAGCCACATATACCGTAGAGAGGGAGCCATGGACCGATAAGAAAACTCCGGTTGATAAATACACCGTCGCGGAGCAATGCGATTCCCGTTTCGAAAAGCCATCCAAAGACAGAAAAGACAAAAAATAAAAAATACAGAGAAAGAAAGGAATACCTTTGCTGCACTTTAAGCGGCGTTTTTACCGCATATTCCGGAGGCTGGATAGAGTACAAAAAGGCAGGGTACTGCTTTGGAGCAAAATATGCTGTTTTCGTATAAGGCCCATGTGAGTCGTCATAGAGCGCTTTGCTGATCAACAGCTCGTCTTCGGAAAGGACCCGTTCGAGTGTTGCGTCGTTGAGTTTCTCATAACGAGGAGAACGGGAGAGAACATAATTACGCCGCAGAGTCATATACAGCTCTGCTTTTGTACAGGCAATATATGGGTTTACAAATAGAATATCCAGAAAACCCAGAGTGAGAAAAGAAAGACATTTCCACCCTAAGAAGGAGATGTCCAGCAGGAAGAGCTTCCATTTGTTCTGCTGGGTAAGCTGTTTGGATAAATAGAATGCATTTTTTCTTCCAACAGCAGGGTTTTCTGCCAGGATATAAGGGATCATGCTGTACTCATAATGCTTGATGATGCCGCCGACGATCGTCAGATTCCATAAAAATTGAAAGGCAGAACGGCAGAACATGACCCAGGCAGGTTTTAAAAGATACCGTAATTTATATAAGTAGAAGATCTTACTGATCCCGGTCTGCGAGTAATTGCGGATTTCCAGGAAAAAACGTGCTTCACCAACACGCAGGATATTAGAAACGAAAAGCTGATACATACATGTCAGAACCATACCAAGAAGCAAAAAAAGTGTAGAATAACTGAATGTTTCAGAAAAAAAGCTGTTTAATACGCGAAGGGCAGAGAAAACGGCAGAAGAAGCGCTGGAATACAGATCTATGAGAATATCAGCTATTTGAAAAGAAACGTTGTCTAATATTGGGGTCGTACCGGAGTGATTGGAAATATGTATGATCGTATCATTTAATACTTCAGAATTAGAGTATTCCGGTACATAGGCGGAGGCTGTTTGCCCCTGCATATCTGGAATATACTGATTGAAGAACGTAGTAGCAAGAGGATAGGTAGTCGTTAAGGCGGCGATCAGAAAACAGACGGCTATCATACGCCAATTGCCCGTCTTAAAGTATTTCTTTGCTTCTTTTTTGACTGCAGTCCGTTTCCACATTTCTCATATTCCCCCGCTGAATCTGATAGTGCTATTTATTATAGTTTAGAAATCATTTAATTGCAAGTCAAAAGAGCCCCGCTGGAAATCGTGCCCCAGGGAGCTCTCGTTTAAGCGATACACTATTCAGATTGATACCAGCCCCATGCATAGAGGATCGGAAGGATCAGATCTACCACATACAGAAACGAGAAGCCGATGGTGATGGAAGAGTAGATCACACTTCCAAATTCCAGCACGAGATAGATGACAGCCATGATCAGGACAGACTTCTTTGATCTGTGCAGTACGCCAATGATGCCGGCTATGAGGACGACACAGGCGGACGCGATCGTATATACATAGTATCCGGTAGAGGGCGCGCTTTGTCCGATCAGTTCATAGGATTGTGCGATCAAGTCGGGCATAGTGACTGCCATTACGGTCGTAAAGATAGCGCCTAGAACAGAAAGACTCCCCAGAACGATCACAATGATGGAAACAACTTTTAACAGTTTACTTGGTTTTGACATGATTTTTTATCCTCCTTATGATTAAAGAAATTTACATCCGCCGCAGAGCCTCAATAGGGCTTAGCCGGGCGGCCTTGCGGGCGGGATAAATACCGAAGATGATCCCTACGCCGCAGGAAAAAAGGGTTGCGATGATAACGGCGGGAAGGGAAAGCTGCGCATGGATGCCGCCGATTTCCAATGCGCTGATCAAAGCGGTCAGCGCTCCTCCGAGCAGAATACCGATGATCCCGCCCATACCGGAAATGATAGCAGATTCACACAAAAATTGCGAGATGATCGAACCGGTTTTTGCGCCCAATGCTTTACGGATGCCAATCTCGCGGGTGCGCTCTGCAACAGATACAAGCATGATATTCATGACGCCGATCCCTCCGACGATAAGAGATATCCCGGCGACCAGGGCGACAAAGGCTGTTACACCATCCATGATCGAGCCCATCATATCAGATAGATTCAATGGCTTTTGCTGCATGAAAGGCATGTCGCCCAGATTCTGATGTCTTGCATTTAACACCTGTACGGCAGAAGAAGCTGTCCTAGAAGCGTCTTCCGGATCATATACAGTGATAGATATAGACGAAAAGGCATCCAGCGGGATCCCGAAAGATTCTGCGGTCGTGTAAGGCATTTCCAGAGTAGATATGGATTTTTCCATCCCCATCATCTGATATGTTTGTTCCACTTCCATCATATCATCCGAAGTCTCCCGTATGCCGACAATGGTCACTTCCTGTATTCCGCTGTCAATGGCGAGTTCCAAACTCATTCCGATGACATTGGTATTTCCGAAGAGATATAAAGCGGCGATCTCATCGATCACACAGACGGGATTTGCGTTGGAAACATCGTTGGGCGTAAAATATTTCCCCTTTATGAGCGGGGAGGTATACTGCGCATTTTCGTAATCCGCTGTAGTAAATGTGATATAAGTATCAAATGTTCCTTTCCGTGTCGTCGTTTTCCCGAAGGAGGTCTCTGCGGCAGAGATACTTTTTGCACTAGAACTTAAAGTCGTTTTTAAATATGCGATATCATCACTTGTGATGATCTTGGTATTTGTGACTTCATCTGTGTTCGCCTGCACGGTGACCGTATTGTTCTGCTCATTGGAAGCGTCTACCACATCTTTTTTCAGCCCGTTCCCAATGGAGACGATCGTGACAACGGATGTAATGCCGATAATGATGCCAAGCATTGTCAGAAAGGAACGACCTTTGTTGGAGCGGATATTACCCAGCGCCATTTTTACATATTCAAGAAATTGTCCCATGATCTGTCCTCTTTTCTTTTTTATGCAAAGGCATTAGTCCTCTTTTTTTTCCACGGCGATTGCTTTCATGCCCTCTTTTATATCTGCGTTCAGGTCGTTTACTACTTTATCGCCTTCTTTTAAGCCACTTTTGATTTCTGTATGGGTGACCGAGACAGTGCCAAGTTCCACCGGTTTTATTTTTATGACGCCGTCTTCTACTATATACACGAAATCGCCGTCAGTAGAAGCATTGATGACTTCATTTGGAACAACCAGGACATCATCCGCCTGCGCAACGGTCATGGTGATCTTGGCGGAGGCGCCGATACAGATGTTTTCATCCGGATTGCTGATGTGGATCCTGGCGCAGATAACGGAGGCTCCTTTTTCGTTTTTGGTAGCAATCTTGTCTGTCTCGGTCAGAGTCCCTTGATATGCATGTTTGCCGATTTTAATAGAAACAGTATTGCCAATTTTCAACTTTTCGTAATCATCGGGTGAAACCTCGATCTTTACACGGACGTCTTCTGTGCTGGCAATTGTAAAAAGCGCCATGCCCTGTGCAGCCATATTGCTTTCCAAAATACTTACCGAGGCAATGACACCGTCCATATCTGCCTTCATTCCTTCTTTTCCTTTTTCCATAAGTTCTTCAGGAGAAAGCGCGGCAAGTTCTGCCAGGTTATCGCTGATATCCAGATTGTTCAGTTCGGCGGAACTCATACCAGGAGAAACCGTGCCGCCTGCGGCCGCATAGGCAGACTGCCACTGTGCGTAAGCTTCCTCATATTGCGCTTTTAACGAGGCATATCCTGCATCGTCCACAGCCGGATCTGTAAGAGAGTTTAATTGATTTGTGGCATCATTCACAGCTGCCTGGGCTGTATCGCGGGCTGCTATGGCATTGTCATAGTCAGCAAAGACTGCTTTGAGAGAGGTGAGAAGAGTCTCTTCTTCTGGTGTGCGGCTGGTCTTGGATTCCAGCTCGGCAATCTGTGCGCGCCCGCCGGAGTAACCGGAATCAATGCTGTCGATAAGCGATTGATTAGAATTCACCGTTTTTGTATTTTCGGCAATGATCGTGTTCAGCCTATCTCTTTCAGCCTGTATTTGCTGTGTCTGTGTCCCGGCAGCAGCGAGATTTGCCTGGTATTGTGTATAAGCGGCGTTTACCTGTTCCGCAAGAGAATTTACCGTATCGGCCAGTGCATTGGCATTTTCTGCAGCCTGTGCGTTGGCGGCATGTGCCGCGTCTATTGCCGCGGCGTTTTGCGCGCGGGCTGCCTGCGATGTATTGAGGTTTGACTGCAGGGTGAGCTGTGCCTGCTCGTTGCTGCGTTCTAACTCTGTTGTGTCGAACGTGATGAGCAGATCATTTGCTTTGACTGTTTTACCTACCTCTGCCTTACACTCTTTAATAGGCGCTGAGACAGGGGAATAGTAGGTTTTTGTATTTTCACTTTCGACGGTTCCGGTAGAAGTATAGATTTCTTTTACATTTCCTTTGACAGCTTTGATCACTTTTAAGGTTGTGCCGGCAGACGCTTCTTTGGCGTTTCCTGCCAGTTTAGAAATCCCAAAGGCGCCGAGCAGCAAAACTGCGAGGATCGGCAGGATGACCCAGGCAGGGAGTTTTTTCTGTGCTTTTTTCTTTTTCGAAAACATAGTTATGCGTCCTCTCTTTCTTTATTTAAATAATCAGCCTCTACTTTGCCGTCTATGATACGAATCACACGGTCGGCCTGGTCGGCGATCTCCTCATCATGGGTGATGATGATGACTGTGCGGCCCCCCGTATGGAGAGTCTTTAAGATATGCATGATCTCCTGTGTGGAGCTGCTGTCCAGATTCCCGGTCGGTTCATCTGCTAAAATGATGGGAGGCTGCGCCGCTATGGCGCGTGCCACGGCGACACGCTGCTGCTGTCCGCCGGAGAGTTCACTAGGCTTATGGTTCATTCTTGCGTCAAGACCTACTTTTTTGAGTGCCTGTGTGGCAAGCTGTCGGCGTCTGCTTTTTTTGATCCCCCGGTATATGAGCGGAAGTTCTACATTGTCAATAGCATCTAAATTGGCAATCAGATTGAAGCCTTGAAAAATAAATCCGATCTCTTTATTACGTATGTCAGATAAGGCATTGTCAGATAAGTGGGATACGTCTTTCCCATTTAAAAAGTAACTCCCGGAGGTGGGAATATCCAGACAGCCAAGCACATTCATGAATGTGGATTTACCGGAGCCGGAATGTCCGACGATCGCGACAAATTCTCCCTTCTGTATTGTAAGGCTGATCCCGTCCAGCGCACGTACTTCGTTTTCTCCGGGATTATAAATTTTATGTAAGTCTTCGACTTTAATGAGTGGATCCATAAAAGCTCCTCCATCCGTTATACGATTCAGAACATCCGGTGTCAGATAGAAACATTATTGTATTAGTTAAATAATACAATAGACCTACTTTTGCAAAATGTCAATATATTTTTTGCCTTTCTTTTTGTTTCCGGTTGCTTTATACTGAGGATAGCGTAAAAGCGGAACGCAAGGCAAAAAAGGCAGGAGAAAAAAATGAGATCTTTATTGGTATATTTAAAAGAATATAAAAAAGAAACAGTACTTGCCCCTTTGTTCAAACTTTTGGAGGCAGCTTTTGAATTGGTCGTACCACTTGTGATGGCGGCGGTGATAGATGTGGGGATAGACAATGGGGACAGACCATATATTGTAAAGATGTGCCTGGTTCTGATCTTGCTTGGAGTCATCGGTCTTGCCTGTTCTATCACTGCCCAGTATTTTGCGGCAAAAGCGGCAGCCGGATTTGCGACAGGGCTTCGTCATGCGCTGTTCTGGCATATACAGAAATTTTCGTTTACAAATATGGATTCGATCGGTACGTCTACGCTGATCACAAGAATGACAAGTGACATCAATCAGGCGCAGGCAGGCGTGAATCTGGTTTTGCGCTTGTTCCTGCGCTCGCCCTTTATCGTGCTTGGAGCAATGTTTATGGCGTTTATGGTGGACACAAAAGCGGCGATGATCTTCGTTATTGTCATACCGCTTCTTTCTGTGATCGTGTTTGGCATTATGCTGATCACAATGCCGCTTTATAGAAAAGTGCAGGAAAATCTGGACAGAGTGCTTCTCGTGACAAGAGAAAACCTGACAGGAGCAAGGGTAATACGTGCTTTTAACAAGGAAGAGAGCGAAAAAGAACGATTTTTGTCCGGAAACCAGTCGCTGACGGACGCGCAGAAATTTGTGGGACGCATAGCGGGATTGATGAACCCACTTACGTATATGATCGTCAACGGCGGGATCATCCTGCTTCTTTATACAGGTGCCGTCCGGGTGGACAGTGGGATCCTGACACAGGGAGAAGTGGTCGCGCTTGTCAACTATATGTCGCAGATTCTGGCAGAACTTGTAAAACTGGCGAATCTGATCATTACAGTGACAAAAGCTATGGCCTGTGGAAACCGTATTGAGAAGATACTAAGGGAAAAGCCGGATATGCAGGATGGAACGGAAAAATGGGAGCAGGAAGAAGTGAGAGAGGAAAAAACAGACGTTCCGTTCATTGAATTCGATAAAGTATCTCTCTTATATAAAGAAAATGGCGCAGAATCTTTGAAAGACATTACATTTTCTGTGCGAAAAGGAGAGACGATAGGCATCATAGGGGGAACCGGATCCGGAAAATCTTCCCTTGTGAACCTGCTTCCTCGTTTCTATGATGCAGCAGAAGGAGAAGTACGGATAAAGGGGAAAGATGTAAAACAATATGAGATGGAGGATCTTCGTTCCAGGATCGGTGTTGTCCCGCAAAAGGCAGTTCTTTTTAAAGGAACGATCGAGGAAAATATAAGATGGGGAAAGGCAGATGCTTCTTTGACGGAAATAAAAGAGGCTCTAGCAGCGGCGCAGGCACTGGAATTCGTAGAAAAAAAGGAAGGAAAACTTGCTTATCACATTGAACAAAACGGCAGGAATCTTTCCGGTGGGCAGAAACAGCGGCTTACGATAGCAAGAGCGCTTGTGAGAAAGCCGGAGATATTGATACTGGATGACAGTGCGTCCGCTTTGGACTTTGCTACCGATGCCGCGCTTCGCAGAGCGATACACAGCAGACTGGGAAAACCAGCGATATTTATTGTATCTCAAAGAGCGGCAGCAGTACAGGAGGCAGACCAGATCCTTGTATTGGATGACGGAGAGATCGTAGGGAAAGGAACACACAGGGAACTGCTCATGTCTTGTCCTGCATATCAGGAGATCTATTATTCACAGTTCCCAAAGGAGGAAGAAAATGCAGGATAAGAAAAAAACAAAACAGACGGAGATCGTAAAAAAAGTGTTCCGCCGTCTTGGAAAATATCGTATTTTTTTCGTGTTTTCTCTGGTACTGGCAGCGGTGTCTGTGGCGCTGACTTTGTATGTGCCAAAACTGATCGGACAGGCTGTAGATCATATCATCGAAGAAGATATGGTCAATTTTGCCGGTGTATACAAAGTGATGCTGTCGATTGGCCTATGTACACTGTTCACGGCATTGGCTCAGTGGCTCATGAACGTATGCAATAATAAAATGACGTACCAGGCCGTCCGAGATATACGTAATGAAGCATTTCAAAAGTTGGAGATACTGCCGCTTAAATATATAGACAGCCATCCCCATGGAGAAGTAGTAAGTCGGGTGATTGCGGATGTGGATCAGTTCGCTGATGGACTGCTGATGGGATTTACGCAGTTTTTCACGGGAGCGGCAACGATCTTGGGGACATTTTGCTTCATGCTGTCTGTTAATGTAAAGATTACCTTGGTAGTTGTCCTGATTACGCCGGTATCCTTCTTTGTGGCAAATTTTATCGCGAAACATACATTTGTTATGTTTAAACGACAGTCGGAGACAAGGGGAGAACAGACAGGATTGATAGACGAGATGATCGGAAATCAGAAAGTCGTGCAGATGTTTGGGCAAAAAGAAGCCGTGACGAAACAGTTTGATGAAATAAATGAACGGCTGCAGAAGCATTCTCTGCGTGCAATCTTTTTCTCATCTATTACGAATCCAGCCACACGGTTTGTTAACAGTCTTGTGTATACGGGTGTGGGGATCACAGGGGCATTTTCTGTAATAGGCGGCAGTTTAAGTGTAGGACAGCTTACCAGCTTTTTAAGTTATGCGAATCAGTATACTAAGCCTTTCAATGAAATATCAGGTGTTTTGACAGAATTGCAGAATGCGGTAGCATGCGCCGGCAGGATTTTTGCACTCATAGAGGAGGAACCAGAAATTCCAGAACCAGACGGGGCGGTATGTTTAAATGCTATAGAAGGGAATGTAAAAGCAGAGCATGTGTATTTTTCTTATATTCCGGGACAGAAGCTGATCGAGGATTTTCATCTGCAGGTCAGTCCGGGACAGAAGGTCGCGGTCGTCGGACCGACTGGCTGTGGAAAAACAACGTTGATCAATCTGTTGATGCGGTTTTACGATGTAGAAGGCGGCAGCATAAAAGTGGATGCGCATGACATCCGAGAGGTGACTCGCCAAAGTCTGCGGGCAGGATACGGAATGGTATTGCAGGATACCTGGCTGAAAACGGGAACAATACGAGAAAATATCACAATGGGGAAACCAGACGCGACGGAGGAAGAGGTCATCGCAGCAGCGAAAGCATCCCATATACACAGTTTCATCCGCCGTCTTCCAAAAGGATATGACACGTGGATCACAGAGGACGGCAATGCCCTTTCACAGGGACAGAA
This sequence comes from Mediterraneibacter sp. ICN-202921, assembly GCF_037890075.1. Classification (NCBI taxonomy): domain Bacteria; kingdom Bacillati; phylum Bacillota; class Clostridia; order Lachnospirales; family Lachnospiraceae; genus Mediterraneibacter; species Mediterraneibacter sp. ICN-202921. The sequence goes on from NZ_JBBKBE010000003.1 coordinate 66,631, forward strand.
ACAGCTCCTGTGCATTGCTAGAGTCATGCTGCTTAGTCCACCGATGCTGATACTGGATGAGGCGACATCTTCTATTGATACAAGGACAGAGATGAAGATCCAAGAGGCATTCGCGACACTGATGGAAGGCAGGACGACCTTCATCGTAGCGCACAGGCTCTCCACTATACGGGAGGCAGATGTGATCTTAGTCATGAAAGATGGAAAGATCATTGAACAAGGGAACCACGAAAGTTTGTTGAAGAAAAATGGCTTTTACAGACATATGTATGAAAGCCAATTTGTGCAAAGTGAAAGCGCCGGGCAGTAAAACCGACGCTTTTATTTTTGTACATTGTTATATATAGGAGAATTATTGCTATTTATCTGTGGAGCTGTTTTTTTCTTTCAGCTGTTGCTGTATGGCTTCGTGTTCGCTGCGGATCTCTTGAAAACACTGCAGCGCATCCCAGTTTTGATTTGTCGGGGTAAGAATGGCCTTATAGGGGAAAGGACCGGCTCCGGATTTTCTAAGCGCTGCCAAAACCTGGTTTAAGCGCGCATCTGTGAAGAAGGCAAAGACAAAGAATGTGTCTGGGAGTTCTTCTCCTTCATAAGGAACTTCCAGACGCCGTATTTCTTTAAGACCGGCAAGAGCGCCCAGAGGCTGGTTATAATCCTTTTTTGTTATGCGGCGCAGGCGAACGTGCAGCGGGAAAAGCGCCATCTCTATTTTTAAAAGAGTGTCCTTATCAGGTGCATGAAAAAGTAAAATGGTTTCTTTCATTTATTTCCCTCCTGTTATATTTATAGTAATGAAGCAGAAACATGTCCTGCTGTTATCATTGTAGAGGATTTCAGGAAAGAATGAAAGAGGAAAAAGAAGTGATTGACAAGAATAGGGAACAAAAGTATAATTGTACTAACACAACAATACAATAGGCGCAAGACAAGGAGGATAATGGAGTGATCGAGATAAAAAATCTAACTAAAATATATCGTTTGAATAAAAAACAAATGAAAGAGTCTAAGACGAAAAATCCGATCAAAACAGCTGTCGATGATCTGAGTCTGACGGCAAGGCCGGGAGAGATATATGGTCTGCTCGGACCGAACGGTGCAGGGAAAACGACGACACTGCGCTGTATTTCGACGATCATAAAACCTACAAAGGGAGAAATTCTTGTGTCCGGACATGAAGTGCAAAAAGAGCCGGAGAGAGTCCGGGAAGAAATCGGCTTTCTGACAGGGGACATAAAACTGGATCCGCAGTTTTCCGTGGACTATCTTTTTGATTTTTTTGGAAAACTCCATAAGGTACCGGCAGATCAATTAAAAGCAAGAAAAGAAGAATTATTCGCCTACTTTGGAATGCAAGATTTTGCACAAAAGAAGATCAAGGAATTATCTACGGGCATGGCGCAGAAGGCAGCTATTGCCGTATGTCTTGTGCACGATCCGGACATCATCATCTTTGATGAGCCGACAAATGGACTAGATATTGTCACGGCAAGAAGTGTGACAGACTATCTGAAAAAACTAAGAGATGACGGCAAGCTGGTCATCATATCGACGCATATTATGTCAGAGGCGGAAAAACTCTGTGACAGGATAGGCATGATCATTGATGGAAGAAAAGCGGCAGAAGGAAGCCTGGATGAGATCTTATATGAGACGAATACACAAGATCTGGAAGATGCGTTTTTTGCATTATATAAAGAGCAGAAGGGGGCAAGATAGATGGAAGGGATCAAACAGATATGCACAAAGGAACTTGCCAGAGTATTTAAGGACGGGAAAATGTTGATTTCGGTGTTTGTGTTCCCGGTTGCGATCATGATCGTAGTGATGAGTCTGGTGAGCAACTTGACAAGCCGTATGGAAAAGGATGTAGAAGCACATAAGTCTATCGTTTATATAGAAAATGTCCCGGAAGAATTTAAAGATTTCCTCCTGGCAGCGGATAAAGACGTAAGTATTTATACAGAAAAAAATGTTGAGGAAGTACTGCGGCTGGAGACGAAAGGAGCGCTGGATGAAAGCCAGAGAAGAAAAGAAGCAGAAACAGCGATCAAAGAAGGCGGTATAGATCTGATGATCGAGTTCCCACAAGGGTTTTCGGAGAATGTCTATGACTATCAGACAGGAGATGAGATCCCACAGGTAAAGACATATTATAACCCTTCTGAGGAGTATTCGAAAGCGGCATTTGAGAAGATCTCGAACGGTGTGCTGGAAAGTTACCGGCAGACTTTGTTATCCCAGCGGGTGCCGGATATGGCAGGACTGACAGTATTTACGGTGAATGCAGATAACCCGGATATGATCGTGCAGGATAAGGAGAAAGCAGGAGGAAAAGTACTTGGTACGATGCTTCCATATTTTATTACGATTCTCTTATTTGCAGGCGCCATGGGAATTGGAACGGATATGATCGCGGGAGAAAAAGAACGGGGCACGCTGGCAAGTCTTTTAGTATCTCCGGTCAAGCGCAGTTCTATTGTGCTGGGCAAAGTATTTGCGCTGATGATCATTTCCGGAGCGACGTCAGTTGTCTATGTGGCAGCAATGGTTGCTTTTATGCCGCAAATGATGGGGGGACTGTCTGGCAAAGAGCTGGGGATCGATCTGAGCCTTAGACCGGAGCAGATCGCCATGCTGGCAATCCTGCTGATCGCGATCGCGTTCTTATATTCTGCGGTGATCGTACTTGTTTCTGTATTTGCCAAGACCATAAAAGAGGCAAATTCCTATATGATGCCGGTATATATGGTGATTTTACTTTTGGGGATCACTACGATGTTTACGACAGGTTCTCCAAAAGAATGGTTTTATGTGATACCAATCTATAATACGTCTCTTACACTACAGGGGATACTGACACAGGAGGTGACAATGGCGCAGTATGGAATGACCCTGGGCGTGACGCTCCTGACGGGAGGGATTTTGATCGCCGCGATCGCAAAAGCCTTTGAGAGTGAAAAAGTGATGGCAGTATAAAAATACAAGAGCCGCAATCCATGGGATGCGGCTTTTAGTATTTATCCATACAGTCCGTTATAATAGGGGCCTGGGTGCTCAGCTTCATAATTTTTACATAAAGAGATAAACTGCTTAGCAGAAGTTGTCATAAATTTATCTTTATGATGAATGATATGGAAATTTCGGCTGAAATTCAAATCTTCTACTTTAACAGTACAAATTAATCCTTGTTTTAATGCAGGAACGATCATCCGATACGGTAAAACAGAAATACCTAATCCATTGATGACAGCGTTGACCAGCGCTGTTGTACTCATGGCTTCCCATGCAGGGACAATGTGGATACCGGCCTGTGTGGTCACACGGTCAAAAACTTCTCGTGTACCGCTGCCTTTTTCGCGTAGGAGGAAACGTTGTCTTTGAAATTCTTCCAATGACACACTTTGTCCTTGTACCCAACCTCTTTCGGAAGTGCATATGACACTCAAATGGTCTTCCATATATGCTTCCGAAATAATATTGGGATCATGGGCAATACCTTCAATCAGTGCACAATCCAGGTCATTTGCTAATATTTTTTGTTCTAAACGTTCAGATTGTTCGATTGTAACCCTGACATCAATACCAGGGCAGATTTTCGAAAATGCTTTTACATAATCAGGCAGAAATTGCGAACCGATCGTAATACTTGCGCCGACACGGAAGATTCCGCTGGAGTCCCAATCACGCAGTCCTGTTTCCATATCTGAAAATAAGTCGGATATATGTATGGCATATTGCAGAAAGTACTGTCCTGTATCTGTGATCTGCAGCCTTCGTCCGATCCGGTCAAAAAGGCGTACACCATAATATTGCTCTAATTCTTTAATGGCAAGGCTGACTGCCGGTTGTGTTATATGCAAAACAGCGGCTGCTTTGGTTGAATTATAGCCATTTTCACAGATCGTGCGGAATATTATCATGTGGCGTATGGTCATATTTTTCTCCTTATACTGAATTGCTTATCTTAATGATTAAATTATATTATTTCCCTTATTTAAAATCAAGAGATATAATGTTAATAGATAGGGAAAGGACGGTATTTTGCAGTGAACAGTTTGCAGAAATATAGGACATTATTCTTCTCCACTTTTAAGCTCAGTGCATGTACATTTGGTGGAGGTTTTGTGATCATTCCATTGATGAGAAAAAAATTTGTAGAGGAACTTGGTTGGATTGAAGAAGATGAAATGTTGGATCTGACAGCGATTGCGCAGTCCTCTCCGGGAGCAATAGCAGTTAATGCATCCATTTTAGTCGGTTATCATGTTGCGGGATTTTCCGGTGCTGTACTTACGGTAGTGGGAACAGTACTGCCGCCGCTCATCATTATCTCAGTAATCTCGATATTCTATCAGGCATTTCGGGATAATCCCATTGTGAATATGGCAATGACGGGAATGCTTTGCGGTGTAGCTGCTGTTATATGTGATGTCGTGATCAACATGTCAAAAAGTATCTTTCAAAAGAAGCGTATACTACCTGTTTTTGTGCTGTTTGCTTCTTTTATAGCCGTACGTTTTTTTTCTGTAAATATCATCATTATCATTCTCGTTTGCGGCGGTATTGGCGCGGTTGATACATGGTATCAGAAAAAACGACAGAAAGCAGGTGATAAGTGATGCTATATCTTCAATTGTTTTGGAGTTTTTTCCAGATCGGACTATTTAGTATTGGCGGCGGTTATGCCGCCATGCCTTTGATCCAAAATCAAGTGGTGGATCTTCATTCTTGGCTGACTATGGCACAATTCGCAGATATCATGACGATCGCTGAGATGACCCCCGGTCCTATTGCTGTTAATTCTGCGACTTTTGTTGGGATACAAGTTGCAGGATTTCCGGGAGCTGTTATCGCAACAGTCGGCTGCGTGTTCCCTTCCTGCGTGATCGTGATGACGCTGGCTTACATGTACTATCGTTTCCGTGGTTTGGACATGGTACAGGGGGTGCTTGCAGGGCTGCGTCCCGCAGTGATCGCTATGATCGCCTCTGCAGGTATCTCTCTGTTGATCATGGCGCTGTACGGACAGAGAATGTTGCCTGCTGATCTGGCATCTTTGGATGTGATTGCCGTGATTATTTTCGCGATCGGCATAAGTGTTTTGAGAAAATGGAAACTGAATCCACTGTGGATCATGGCAGGTTCCGGTGTTGCGGGAACTGTCCTGTATTCCCTATTTTGAAAAAAGAGTATTGAAGATATGTAAAATATACTGCCTCACATTGATCAGATGTTCAATGTGGGGCGTTTTTTATAAGCAGTTATCTTTAGATTGATAGTATTGTCTGTTATATGAGAATGTGTCCGTTATAGGATTATTTTACAAAAAAATGGAGATGTTTTTGGGAAGGTTTAACAAAAAAATATTAAAAAATAGAAATAGATTGACAATTGTGATAAGCGGTGATAAGCTGTCGCCACAGATTAAGGAAAACAAGTGGAATAGTATTCCGTATAACGGAATAAGGAAGGAGGAGAAAAACATGCAGGTGATAGACAGAGCATTGGAAATATTGACGATATTAAGTAAAGAGACGAATGGTCTATCTGTGTCTGGTCTGGCGAAAAAGTTGTCTTTGCCGCCTAGTTCGATACATCGGATCCTGGCAAGTCTCAAAGAAAACAACTTTATCATCCAGGACAGTGAGAGCAGAAAATACAAGATAGGATATAAATTGTATACGCTTTGCTCGAATATGAGTAAAAATAATATACTTGTGAACCTTGCAAAACCGATCATGCAGAAATTAGCAGAAGAGATACAAATGACAGTAGTTTTATGTGTAATGGAGGAGAATCATATTATCAATATTGCCTGTATTGAAAGCGATGAACACTCTATGTATATGGTGAAGATCGGCAAACAGATGCCTCTCTATTCAACATCGGCAGGCCGTGTATTCAGTGCGTATATGGACAGGTGTACGGTGAAAGAAATCTATGAAAATATGGATCTGAAACCAAGTACTCCCTACACAAAAACAAAGATCCAAGAACTTTTGGAGGAATTGGATCATATCCGTGAGAAAGGCTATGCGCTGATCGATGAGGAACTGCAAATGGGGATACAAGGCGTGGCAAGTCCTATTTTTGATAATAATAAAAAAGTGGCGGCTGCGCTGGCTTTGACGAGTATGAAGCAAAGCAGGATGATCACGGATGAAATTATTGAAAAATTAAAACAAAGTGCGGATTCTATTACGAAAGCGATCAGTTAAGAAGAGGTGGTACATATGGCAGAGTATAGTGTGGAAATAAAAAATTTATCTAAAATTTACAGCAATTTATTAAAGGCAGATACGGTTGCATTAGAAAATATTAATTTGAATATAAGACAGAGCGAGTTTATCTCCATCATCGGTCCGTCAGGATGCGGAAAATCGACGTTACTGAAAATGATAGGAAATCTGGAAAAACCGAGTAAAGGAGAAATCCAATATAGAGACGGCGTGAACCAGCAGATGGGATTTGTATTTCAAGATGCGACGCTGCTTCCGTGGAAAAATGTGCAGAAAAATGCAGAATTTCCATTAGAGATACAGAAGAAGAAAACACCGGAAAATTTAAAAAGGTTAGATGAACTGCTGGAGCTGGCGGGACTGACAGAATTTAAGACAGCTCTCCCCAGAGAGTTGTCCGGAGGCATGAGACAGAGAGTTTCTATTGTAAGAGCACTTTCCTATGATGCGCCGCTTTTATTGATGGACGAGCCTTTCGGTGCGTTGGACGCATTGACAAGGGATAATTTAAATGAACAGCTTCTGCATATATGGGAAAACACAAAGAAAACCATTATTTTTGTTACGCATAGTATTGAAGAAGCGGTATTTTTATCGGATCGTGTAGTAGTTATGTCACCCCGTCCGGGAAGGATTAAAGAGATCGTGAATATCGACCTGCCAAGACCGAGAGGGGAAAGTACAAGAAATGCTCCTGAATTTACAGAATATAGTAAATATTTGAGGGGGATCATCGGATGAAAAAGGGAAATAAAACGAGAAAGCTGTTAAGCTCCATACTAGAATATGTGCTATCTATTGGTGTGTTTGTGCTGGCATGGCTTATCTATACTACGGTAAAGGATGTGCCGCTGTATGTCCTTCCCGGTCCGGCAGAAGTGGGAAAGAGCCTCATAGAAATGTTCGCGGATGGAACGGTATATCCACATTTATGGGCTACGACTTATGAAGTGATCCTCGGCTTTATTATCGGAAGCGTGCTGGGAATGGCGCTTGGCTATCTTTTTATAAAGGTGGATGTGCTCAGGACAGCTTTGATGCCGTATCTGATATTTTTCCAGACAGCTCCGAAGATCGCGCTTGTTCCGCTTTTTGTAGTCTGGTTTGGAATCGGCATCGTATCAAAAATTATTTTGATCATTACAATGGTATTATTTCCTGTCCTGTCAGGCATGATGCTTGGATTAGATTCCATACCAAAGGAAGCGAAAGACTTGATGAAGGTATTAAAAGCATCCAAATGGCAGATTTTTACAAAAATCGAAATGCAGTATTCAATGCCGGCATTATTTTCTAGTTTTAAGATCGGAATTATACAGGCGGTCATTGGAGCGATCGTTGCAGAATGGATGTCAGGAAAAGTTGGTCTTGGGTATATTTTGACCTATTCTTCTTCTACCTATGACACACCGGCATTGCTGGCGGGGATCATTGTGACGATCGTACTTGGGATCGTAACGTATGAGATTGTCAGTATATTCGAAAATAAAGCCTTATATTGGCATGAATCAAAGAAATAAAGGAGGCACAACTTGAATTTTATATCAGCGTCATCACCTAAAATTAATGGAAAAATGCCCCATCTATTGTGTGAGGAAGGAGATATCGGAGAAATCGTCCTTCTTCCGGGGGATCCTGGAAGAGTAGAGCTGTTTCAGGAACTGTGCGAAGAGTTTCGCATTATAAGCAGAAACAGGGAATATACGATAGGAACCGGTTATTATAAAGATATGAAGATTTCCGTATGTTCTACGGGAATTGGGGCGGCTTCTACAGAAATTGCCGTTGCCCAATTGATCGGGCTTGGCGCAAAAGCGCTTATCCGTATAGGAGGGACGGGAGTTTTAAAGAAAGAAATTCCCTGCGGTTCCATGATCATCAATACAGGAGCAATGCGGCTTGGCGGTACGTCCACTTTTTATGCGCCTCTAGAATATCCGGCAGTAGCGTCTGTGGAGGTGATAGATTCTTTGATCGAGGCCTGTGAAGAAAGCCATATACAGTATTATACAGGAATTTGTGCGTCTATCGCGTCTTTTTACCACGGACAAGGCAGAGCACTTCCTTATGAAAAGGAATATGATGAAGCTTCTCAATTGGAAAAATATCAGAAATTGAATCTGGTCAATTTGGAAATGGAAGCGGAGACGATCTATACGATGGCATCTCTGCAGAACATATATGCCGGAAGTATTTGTTCCGTGCACTGCAACCGGGTCACAGATCAATGGGAGGTGGACAATGCAAAGGCACAGAGAAGAATGTGTATGCTAGCTCTGGAAGGAGCTTGGAAGTTAAATAAACGTTATATAAAAGGAGGAAAAGAATCATGAAGTTAAAAGGAAAGATCACAGCAGTAGTATTAGGTGTTGCAATGGCAGTATCTGTTCTTGCCGGCTGCGGCAGCGGAACAGCCGATGACACTAAGCAGACCGGACAGGCACAGCAGAAGGAAAATAAGGAGGAAGCAGGCGGTTTAAGGACGGTTTCTATTCAGATCGATGGAGCGGCAGTGCCATATTACGCTCCGCTTTATATGGCGCAGGAGAAAGGGTATTTTAAAGAAGAAGGATTAAATGTGGAGTTCTATTATGCTGCGGCAGCAGATATTGTCACAAATGTAGCAAGTGGAAATGTGGATTTTGGTTTTCCGAATGCAGATGCGGTAGTAGCGGCAAAATCAAAAGGTATCCCGGTAAAAGTGGCGCATACGACATATCAGGAAGGATTGGGCGCGATCATCTTTGGCGCTGACTCCGGAATCAAAGAACCGGCAGATTTAAAAGGAAAAACAGTGGCTGTTACAAGTCTTGGCAGCGCCAATTATTTTCAGCTGCAGGCAGCGCTGGAGTCGGCGGGACTTACAGTAGATGATGTGAAAGTAGAAGTGATCGGGACAGGGGCGATCTTGAACTCTCTGACAGAAGGTCAGGTCGATGCGATCGTATTTTCGAAATTAAGAACGATCGAATTAAACAATGCGGGATATGAAGCGGAAGAGATCTTGTGCGACCAGTTTCTGCCGTCCTTCGGAAACGTTGTGATCACAAGTGAAGAACTTTCAAACAAGGAACCGGAAGTGATAGAAGGATTTACAAAAGCACTTACAAAAGGTATTGAATATGTCATAGATGGACATGCAGAGGAAGCAGTAGATTTTTCTATAGAAAATCATGCGCAGACGTTTGATACAGCGAAAAGAGATGTGGCAGTACAGATCTTAAATGAAGTGTTTATTCCGACATTATGGCAGAGTGAGTATACGAAAGAAAAGGGAATCGGGGCCTCTGATCCGGAAAAGTGGCAGGCATTGATCGACGATTCAGTAAAATACGGAATTATTGACGAGGGATTCCAAGCGGAAGAACTTTTATATACACCGGGAAAATAAGGAGAATAAAGAGCTATGTTTTATCGAAAAAATAGGAAGATCATTCTTCCAGTCATTGTTTTCCCGATATTACTTATCATTTGGGAAGCATACATTAAAATTTTCCATATCTCCAGTTATGTGCTGCCGGATCCCTATGCTCTTTTGCTCTCATTTATTGAATTATTTACAGGGGGAACGATCTGGCCGCATATAGCAGTGACGATGCAGGAAATATTTTTAGGAACCTTGATCGGTATTGCTATAGGGCTAGTATTAGGATACATTATGGCAAAGATAAAGATTTTAGAGCGTCTGATCATGCCGTTTGTCATTATTATCCAGACAGCTCCTAAAATATCGCTGGCTCCACTGTTTATATTGTGGATGGGACTGGGGCTTAAGTCCAAAGCCGCGCTTGTAATACTTGTCGTGTCCTTTCCGATTATGATAAATGAAGTATCGGCCATCCGTTCGATCGATCCGAATGTTTATAATTTAATGAAGATTTTAAAAGCAAATCCTTGGCAGCGTTTTGTGAAAATAGAATTGCCGTATTCAGTTGAGATGCTTTTGTCTGGTATCAAATTAGCTCTGACCCAGGCTATGACAGGCGCGGTGATCGGAGAGATGATCGGAGCGAAAGCAGGTCTTGGATATTTATTAAATCTGGGCAGGGAGACTTTTGATATTAAACTGATCTTAAACGCCGTTATTTTATTGAGCGCTATTGGACTTCTATTGTACCTGGTGTCTGAGTTTATAGAAAAACATGCGCTTTATTGGAAAGTAATCGATAAAGAAGTTATGGGCTGATACAGCTGCATGTTCTGCTGCACAGTCTGCTGTACTTCTGCATATATTGACAGCAAGAGGATATATCCGGCCGGGAGAGGATAGGATTGAGGATCTGCGAATTAAGGGAAAAAGAAGTGATCAATATATGCAACTGTAAAAGGCTGGGCTGTGTGGTAGATATTGAAATGAATATCTGCGATGGCTGTGTGGAGGCGATCATTATCCCGGGACCGGGGAAAATCTGTGGTTTTTTGGGAACGGACAGCGAGTATGTGATCCCCTTTGCCTGTATAAAAAAAATAGGACCGGATATCATACTGGTAGAGATCCAGGAAGAGAAATTTTTACAGAAGTTGTAGAAATAAAAAACGGAGAAGAAATAGCACAGGTCTTGCAGGACAGTGCCTATTTCTTCTCTGCTTTTGAGATTTTTTATTGAAGGAATTTTTTTAATTCATCCATAAAGGTATTGACATCTTTGAACTCGCGATAGACGGAGGCGAATCTTACATACGCTACGGGATCCAGCGCTTTTAGTTTGTCCATGACGATCTCACCGATCAGACTGCTTGGGATCTCCTTTTCTTCCCTGTTGAAAATCTCCAGTTCAACAGAATCAATGGCTTTTTGTATCTCATTTGCCGGAACAGGGCGTTTATAGCAAGCGCTTAAAATACCGTGTTCGATCTTGGAGCGGTCGTACTGTTCACGGTTATTATCCTTTTTGATGACGATGAGGGGAATAGTCTCTACTTTCTCATAGGTAGTAAAACGTTTTCCACATTCATCGCAGGAACGCCGTCTGCGGATAGAGTTTTTATCTTCTGCTGGTCTGGAATCGATCACTCTTGTATCTGGATGACCACAATATGGACACTTCATAATAAGAACCTGCCTTTCTTGTTACTTTTACTATCAGTTTATTCTGTCTTTAAGTATACACAATCTGCCTGCTTTTTGTAAAGGAAACACTTGCAAAATGCAGAAAAATCACTTACAATAATTTCGACAATTTAATAATGAAGGTTATTTGAAGGAGGAGACAAGCATGAAAAGAAGAGGAACAGCGATTCTTTTGGTGTTGACATTTGTCTTGTCTGTTGCACTGAGCGGGTGTTCAGGTGACAAGAAAGAGGCAGGGTCTGCAACCGAGAATGAACTTTCAGGGAAACCGGTCGAAGGAGGAAGTATCCGTGTTGGTATTTCCCAGGATTTGGACAGTCTTGACCCACATAAAGCAGTTGCGGCAGGAACAAAAGAGGTTTTATTTAATGTATATGAAGGTCTGGTAAAACCAGATAAAGATGGAAATTTAACAGAAGCCGTAGCAAGCAGTTATGAAATAACAGAAGATGCAAAGGTATATACGTTTACCTTGCGTGATGGAGTCAAGTTCCATAATGGGAGTGACGTTACGGCAGAAGATGTAAAATATTCAATTGACAGATGCGCCGATACGTCGAATGGAGAACCGCTCGTATCGGCGTATTCTATTATCGAGAGTGTAAATATACTGGATGCCAAGACGGTAGAAATACGCCTGTCAGAGCCTAATACGGAATTTCTTGCCTATATGACAACGGCTATTATCCCGAAAGGATATGACAAACTGGAGACGGAACCGGTAGGAACGGGTCCTTTTCAATTTGTGTCGCGTTCCCCGCAGGAGAATATCATTTTGAAGAAAAATGAGGATTACTGGGGAGAAAAAGCACATTTAGACGAAGTGGAATTTAAGATCGTAGCGGATGCGGATATGGTAGTGACGAATCTAAAAGGTGGTTCTATCGATATGTATATGCGCCTGACGTCTGCGCAGGCGGCGGAACTTACGGAAGGCTTCCATATTGAAGAAGGTACGATGAACCTGGTGCAGGCGCTGTATCTGAATAATGACGCGGAACCTTTGAACAATGAAAAGGTTCGCCAGGCGCTGTGCTATGCCATCGATCCGGAGGAGATCATGGCAATGATCGCGGATGGAAAAGGAGTCCGGGTAGGGACGAGTATGTATCCGGGACTGAAAAAATATTTTGACGATACGTATACGAAATATTATGCGCAGGACTATGAGAAAGCAAAAGAATTGTTAAAAGAGGCCGGCTATGAAGATGGTTTTGATCTGGAGATCACGGTGTGTTCGGCAGATCAGCCGCATGTGGATACGGCCCAGGTGATCGTCGAAGAACTCAAGAATATCGGGGTGAATGCCACGATCAAACCGGTCGAATGGGAGGCATGGCTGGAGGATGTTTACGCGGGGAGAAACTTCCAGTCTACGGTCGTCGGCGTAGACGCTTCCAATCTGTCAGCGCGTGCTATGTTGGAACGATTTGTCTCAGACGCGGATGGAAACTTTATCAATTTTAACGATAAAGAGTATGATGCGACATTCCAAAAAGCGATCGCGGCGATAGATGAGGAGGAACAGACAGCGTTATATAAAGAACTGGAAGGGATCCTTACAGAAAAAGCGGCAAATGTCTATATACAGGATCTTGCCAATTTAGTCGCGATCAGTGATGCGTATGACGGATATGAGTTTTATCCGCTGTATGTGCAGGATATGTCCGCGATATATAAGGTAGAGTAGCGTATAAAAAAGAGAAAAACGATATGTATACAGGGTCCCATGGGAGGAAAGCATGAAATTTCTAATAAAAAAAATCACAGGTCTTATAATCGCATTATTAATTGTCAGTATCCTTGCTTTCCTGGCATTTGAGGTCATTCCGGGGGATCCGGCCCGAACCATCCTCGGTACAGAAGCGACCGAAGCAAAAGTAGAAGCGCTGCGTGATGAGATGGGGTTGAACCGGCCCCTGCCTGTCCGGTATGGAGAGTGGATCCAGAATTTTGTGGCAGGGGATATGGGCACATCCTATTCCTATCAGATTCCGGTAAAGGAGTTGATCGCAGATAAGATTCCGATCACAGCTGCCATGACGTTGATGAGCTTTATCGGTATCCTTCTATTATCTGTTCCGTTGGGGATACTATGTGTCCGTTTTGAAAACCGGATGGTGGACAAGATCTTTCTTGTACTGAATCAGATTATGATGTCAGTGCCTCCGTTTTTTATTGGTATGATCCTGACAGTCGTATTTGGTCTATTTTTTCACATGTTTACCCCGGGAGAGTATATTTCTTATACCGAAGATATAGGTGGATTTTTGGGATATCTGGTGCTGCCTTCTCTGGCGATCGCACTGCCCAAGGCGGCGATGACGATGAAGATGTTAAGAAGTTCTATGCTTTCCCAGATGGGGCAGGAGTATGTCCGCACGGCAAGGAGCCGGGGAAACAGTCCATGGAGGATCCTGCTTGTGCATGTATTTAAAAATGGGTTTCTGCCGGTTCTCACTTTTTTGGGAGTGATGATAGCGGATGTGATAGCGAACAGTATCGTGGTAGAGCAGGTATTTGGAATTCCAGGGCTTGGAAGGACGCTGATCACATCGATCGCAAAAAGAGACTATCCTGTAGTAGAGGCAGTCATCGTCTGGCTCGCTGTGGTGATCCTTGTGATCAATGTGGCGGTGGATCTGTTATATCGAAGATTAGATAAGAGGATCGAGATATGAGAAAAAGTAAGAAAGTACATTCCTTCTATTTTACGGCAGGTCTTGCCTTGACGATTTTTATGACGATCCTGATCATAGCAGGTTTTTTTTGGACGCCTTATGACCCGGAAGCAATGGCAGGCACATTGAAACTCAAAGGACCGTCCCTGTCCCATGTATTTGGCACAGACCAGTTTGGCAGGGATGTGTTGAGCCGGGTGCTGGCAGGGGCAGGCAATACTCTCGTGATTGCGGCAGGAACGATCGTGATCGGAGGAACGATCGGAAGTGTGCTCGGAGCAGTAACAGGATACTTTGGCGGCTGGCTGGACGAAGGACTCATGCGGATCAACGACGCGCTGGCGGCGTTCCCGAGTGTTCTTTTGGCATTGGTCATTGTAAGTATTTCGGGACCGGGTACGTATAAAGTTATGTTGGCGCTTGGGATTGCGTTTATCCCCAGTTTTGCCAGAGTTGTCCGGGGAGAATTTATGCGGTGCGCAAAAGAGGACTATGTGATCAGCGCAAAACTGATCGGCGTATCGGTACCCAGAATTTTATTTGTACACATTCTGCCGAATATTCTTCCTGCACTTTTGTCGGCACTGGCGATCGGTTTTAATAATGCGGTTCTGGCGGAAGCGGGGATGAGTTATCTGGGAATCGGTGTACAGCCTCCGGATGCCAGCCTGGGCAGGATGCTTTCAGAAGCCCAGACATATCTGGCAGGAGGTCCGTGGTGTGCTGTATTTCCCGGCGTCTTTCTTGTGCTTTTGATCCTTGGTGTGGGGATGCTGGGAGAAGGGATCCTGGATAGATTCGGAGGTGGAAGATAATGCTAAGAGTAGAAGATCTGTCCATCTGGTTTGAGGACAGGGGCACTCTGGAAAAAGTCGTAAAAGGAATCTCTTTTTCTATGGACAGTGGAGAGATCTTAGGCATCGTTGGAGAATCTGGCTCTGGGAAGACAATGACGGCGCTGACGATCGCAGGGATCTTGAAGAAAAATGCACGGATTGAGAGTGGAAAGATAGCATTTGAAGGAAAGGAGCTGCTTTCTCTGACAGGGAAGGAATTGCGAGACATACAGGGAAAAGAGATCAGCATGATCTTTCAGGAGCCAATGACGGCACTCAATCCGACGCTGCGCATTGGGCGCCAGGTGGAGGAAACACTTCTGCTGCATGAAAAGATGTCCCGGAAAGAAAGAAAAGAGAGGGCTTTTCAGGCTTTAAGAGATGTAGAATTAAAAGATATAGAGTCAGTCTATAAGAAATACCCTCATGAGTTGTCAGGAGGAATGCGCCAGAGAGTGATGATCGCCGCAGCCGTGATAGACAGGCCGAAACTTTTGATCGCAGACGAACCGACGACGGCGCTGGATGTGCATACCCAGGAAGGGATCTTAACATTATTGAAGAAACTGAATCAAAAATATAAGATGGGGATCTTGTTTATTTCGCATAATCTGCGGGTCGTAAAAGAACTGTGCAGCCGTGTGCTTGTAATGAAAGAGGGAGAGATCGTGGAAGAAGGTACGGCGGAAGCGATTTTTGCAGATCCAAAGACAGCTTATACAAGAGAACTGATCGAGGCGATCCCTTCAAGGACGAAGGGAAGCATGTACTACGATCTGTTGAAAGAAAAGGCTGGTGAAATGCATGAAGGATAAAGTGCTGGAGTTAAAACATGTAAATGCCTGGTATCGGGAAGGGCGGAGGAAAAAACAGATACTTGAGGATGTTTCTTTCACGCTCTATGAGGGCGAAATGGTTGGATTAGTGGGAGAAAGCGGGAGTGGAAAATCCACGCTCTGTAAATGTGTGCTGGGACTTTTAAAAGAATATGAAGGAGAGATCATCCAGTATACAAAACGTCCGCAGATGGTTTTTCAAGATCCTTACAAATCTCTGAATCCCAGGAAAAAGATCGGCTGGCTTTTGGAAGAACCGCTGAAGGCAGAAAAGAAATATACAAAAGAACAACGCCGGAAAAAGGCGGAAGAAATGCTGCGCCGGGTTCATCTTCCAGAAGATCTTTATGACCGGTATCCAAAAGAACTAAGCGGCGGACAGAGGCAGCGTGTCAGTATCGCACTGGCTCTTATTACAGGGACAAAGTTTATTCTTGCGGATGAACCACTTTCTGCGTTAGACGTAACGGTACAGGCACAGATCATACAGTTGTTAAAAGAACTGCAGGCAAAAGAACGGCTCTCGTATCTGTTTGTCTCACATGATCTGGATGTAGTCAGTATGCTTTGCAGCCGTGTATTGTTTTTAAAGGACGGGAATGTGACAGAATATGAGAACATATAAGTTGACAGTATCTTATGACGGCACCCGTTATCAGGGGTGGCAGAAGCAAAAGAATACAGACAAGACGATACAGGCAATAGTAGAAAATGCTCTTGGAAAAACGGCGGGATATCCTGTGGAGATATACGGTTCTGGGCGGACAGACGCCGGCGTACATGCGAAAGGACAGACTTTGTCCTGTAGTTTAAGAGGCAAAATTAGGGAAGAGACGTTTCAGGAAGTGATAAACAGTCTGCTTCCGGAGGATATTCGTGTCATACGTACGGAACTTGTGAAAAATGGTTTCCACGCACGTTACAGCGCTTCCGGCAAATGCTATGAGTACCATATAGATACACGGCAGAAACAAGATGTGTTTGAACGCCGGTACTCTTATCATTTTCCCTATAAGGTGGACAAAAAGAAAATGGAAGAAGCAGCGCGTATTCTTATAGGTACGCATGATTTTGCCGCATTTACGGATAAAAAGGAAGAAAAGTCCACAATAAGGTCAATTTATGATATAATGATAGCCGGACAAGACGGGAAAATACAGATCACGTATCGAGGGAATGGCTTTTTATATCATATGGTACGGATCCTGACCGGGACTTTGCTGGAAGTCGGAATGGGAAAGCTTACGACAGAAGAAATCGCCGGCGCGCTCGTGACAGGGGAGCGAAAAAGGGCAGGTTTTATGGCGCCGGCAAAAGGATTGTTTTTAAAAGAAGTATATTATTAGGCTATATTCCTTACAAAGAAAGTGTCTCAAAAGTTGTTTTTTGAGACATTTTCCTTTCGGGAAGAGGATAAGGAGGCGGATATGAAACTTATTTCATGGAATGTAAATGGGATCCGGGCATGCGTGCAAAAAGGATTTCTGGACTTTTTCCAAGAGGCAGATGCAGATATTTTCTGCATACAGGAGACGAAAATGCAGGAAGGGCAGCTTGAGCTTGATCTAAAAGGATATCATCAATATTGGAATTACGCAGTGAAAAAAGGATATTCCGGAACCGCTGTGTTTACGAAGCAAGAACCGCTGGCGGTGACATATGGGATCGGGATCGAGGAACATGACCAGGAAGGTCGTGTGATCACATGCGAATTTGGAGAGTTTTACCTGGTGACGGTATACACGCCAAATTCGCAGAATGAGTTAAAACGGCTTGCCTACCGTATGCAGTGGGAAGAAGACTTCCAGGCATATTTAAAGCGTCTGGAAGAAAAGAAACCAGTCATTGTAACAGGTGATATGAATGTGGCGCATCAGGAGATCGATCTGAAGAATCCAAAGACAAACAGGAAAAACGCAGGTTTTACGGATGAAGAAAGACAGAAATTTACGGAACTTTTAGAAGCAGGGTTTATCGATACGTTCCGCTATTTTTATCCGGAGAAAGAAGGCGTTTACTCCTGGTGGTCATACCGTTTCAGCGCACGCGCGAAAAACGCGGGATGGCGTATTGATTATTTCTGCGTATCAAAGTCGTTGGAAGATCATTTGGAAAATGCAAAAATTTTGACGGACGTGATGGGGTCAGATCATTGCCCGGTAGAATTGGATATAAAGGAAGGAGGCAGTCATCATGACAAAGATTGACATTATTTCCGGTTTCCTGGGAGCCGGAAAGACAACATTTATCAAAAAAATGCTGAAAGAGGCATTTGCAGGAGAGCAGGTCGTACTGATCGAAAATGAATTCGGAGAGATTGGGATCGACGGCGGTTTTTTAAAAGAGGCAGGCATTGAGATCCGGGAAATGAATTCAGGCTGTATCTGCTGTTCACTTGTAGGGGATTTTGGAAAATCTTTAAAAGAAGTGGTGGATACGTATCATCCGGAAAGAATCTTGATCGAGCCATCCGGTGTGGGGAAACTATCCGATGTGATCAAAGCAGTACAGGATGTGCAGGAGAGTATTGACGCAAAACTGAACAGTTTTACGACGGTAGTCGACGTGACAAAATGTAAAATTTACAGAAAAAATTTTGGGGAATTTTTCAGTAATCAGATCGCCTATGCAGGGACGATTATTTTAAGTCGTACAGATAAGGCAAAACCAGAAAAAATAGAAGAAAGTGTGGCGCTGCTGCGCGAGTTAAACGAAAAGGCGCCGATTATCACGACGCCGATCGATGAGCTTCCTGGAAGTAAACTGTTGGAAGTGATGGAGGCAGAAGGATCATTGGAAGAAGAGCTGCTTTCTGAAATGCCCTGCCCGGTATGCGGATGTCATCACCATCATGAGGGAGAAGAACACGAACATCACCATCACCACCATGAGGGAGAAGAACACGAACATCACCATCACCACCATGAGGGAGAAGAACACGAACATCACCATCATCACCATGAGGGAGAAGAACACGAACACCATCATCACGCACATGGACATCATCATGCAGATGAAATTTTTACCAGCTGGGGAAAAGAGACGATCCGTACGTATACACGAGAAGAAATCGAATATATACTAAAGGAACTGGAACAAGAGGAAAAATTTGGTACCGTGCTGCGTGCAAAAGGCATGGTGGCGGGAGAAGATGGAAACTGGATCTATTTCGATATGGTTCCGGAGGAACAGGAAGTCCGCAGCGGCGCGCCGGAATATACAGGAAGGATCTGCGTGATCGGATCCAAATTGCAAGAAGAAAAGCTGGAGAAGCTGTTCGGACTTGCAGAATAGCTGCGTGAGAGGAGAGAGCCAAATGACAGAACCAGAGACGTTAGTATATTTGATGACAGGTTTTTTGGACAGCGGGAAAACTCAGTTTTTAAAGTTTACCCTGCAGCAGGACTATTTCCAGATCGACGGAAAGACTCTTTTGATCCTCTGTGAAGAAGGAGAAGAAGAATATCCCGCAGGCGAAATGCTGAAATACGGAGTCGTTATCGAGCATGTGGAGGAACAAGAGAAACTGACAGAAGCGTGGCTTCAGAAAATGGAGGAAAAGCACCGGCCGCAGCGTGTGATCATAGAGTACAACGGGATGTGGAAAGTCAGTGATTTTGAGAAAATGACGCTGCCGGAAGGCTGGGTGATCGAACAGAAGATCACGACAGTGGATGCCAGCACTTTTCAGATGTATCTTACGAATTTAAAACCGTTGTTTGTCGAGATGGTAAGAGGTGCGGAGATGGTCTTGTTTAACCGTTGTGAAGATGTAAAGCCGCTTGCCGGATACAGACGCAGTGTGAAGGTGGTAAGTCCCCAGGCGGAAGTGATCTTTGAGGGGGAAGAAGGAGAACTGGATCATATTTTTGAAGATGACGTTCCTTATGATTTGGACGCTCCAGTCATTGAGATACGCAGAGAAGATTATGGGATCTGGTATGTGGATATGATGGAAAATCCAGAGCGATATGATAAAAAGGTGATTGAATTCACGGCAAAAGTACTCAAGCCACGTACTTTTCCATCCAAAGTATTCCTGCCAGGACGCATGGCGATGACATGCTGTGCGGATGATACGACATTTTTGGGCTATGTGTGCAAGAGTGCTTACGCGCCGAAACTTAAACCGGGACAATGGGTGAAGATCCGGGCGAAAGTAGGCTTTGCCAATGTTTCTGTTTACCATGGGAAAGGACCGGTTTTGGAAGCGGAGAATATAGAAATAGCAGAGCCGATAGAGGAACTCGTGTATTTTAACTGATCAAATTGGATATGAGAAAGTGGAGGTTCACAAAATGGAAAAGAAATATGATGTGATTGCAATGGGGGAACTATTGATTGATTTTACGATGAACGGGCAAAGCGGGCAGGGCAACGCACTTTTTGAAGCCTGCCCGGGTGGAGCGCCCTGCAATGTGCTTGCGCTTCTGAATAAAATGGGGAAACAGACGGCTTTTATAGGGAAAGTGGGAAAAGACCAGTTTGGGAAGACGTTGAAAGATACATTGGATGAAGTGAAGATCGATACGTCGCATTTGTTGGAAGATGATCGTGTACATACGACGCTTGCGTTTGTACATACATTTCCAGATGGAGACAGAGAATTTTCTTTTTACAGAGATCCGGGGGCAGATATGATGCTGACAGAAGAGGAGATCGACGAAGACTTTTTGGAAGAAGCGAAGATTTTCCATTTTGGAACTCTTTCTATGACTCATGACGAGGTGCGCAAAGCAACAAAGAAAGCACTAAATATTGCGAAAAAGAGTGGGACGCTGATTTCTTTTGATCCGAATCTGAGGCCTCCTTTGTGGAGTTCTTTAGAACTGGCAAAAGAGCAGATGAAATATGGTTTTACCTTCTGCGATATATTGAAAATCTCAGATAATGAGATTCAGTTTGTATCCGGCAAAGAAGATTATGATGAAGGAATTGCCTGGCTGCAGGAAAATTATCAGATACCGCTGATCTTCCTTACTATGGGAAAGGATGGCAGTCGTGGGTATTATAAGGGAATGCGTATAGAGAAAAAGGGAGTACAGGTAAAAGCCATAGAGACGACAGGCGCTGGCGACACATTCTGTGGAAGCTGCCTTAATTATATTTTAGAGCATGACCTTTTCAATCTGACAGAAGACCAGATTGAAGAAATGCTGACCTTTGCCAATGCCGCGGCAGCGCTTGTGACGACCAGAAAAGGCGCCATCAAGGCAATGCCCCGGAAGGAAGAAGTGTTGGAGCTGATCAGAAAATAGAAGTGTATACTCATAAGGACAGAAAAAGACAAACCGCAGGCATGATGTCTGCGGTTTGTTTTTAGATTTCAGCATTTCTGGTAGGCAAGCCGTTTCGTTCCGTCATCTGTATAAATGATGCCGCAGTAGGTGAAACCGTTTTTCTCGAGCAGATGCTGCATGATCTGATTGTCTTTGTGGGTATCGATCTTCAGATTGCGGCATTTTTTAAATGCCCAGTCAAGGCAAAAGGAAGCGGCGCCTTTTACGGTCCCGTCGGAAGTGATACGGTGGACAACACCATAAGGAGCGGTATTTATCCATTTTCCGTTATATATGTTTTGATATGTATGGTCTTCTCCTTCATTGTAGTAAAAGACAGCAACGATACATTTGTCTGTTTCACAGACATAGCTGTGCTCTGTTCCGATATCCTTTTTGATAAGTTCTGGTTCCGGATATGTACTGCCCCATTGCGAGGGATTTCCATGTGTGGACATAAAATATCTTGCTTTTTCATACAGATTTTGGATAGACGATAGATCATCCATAGTAGATTTTCTAATTTTCATAATCGACAAAACTCCTTATAATTCGATAAAAAATACATAGCATGCGATAAAAATGCGCTATGAGATAGAATGTGTTCTTTACGTGTATTGTAAAGCAGGCGGTAGGGAAAAGGCAAGGGAAAAAAGGTCGTTGACATCTAAAAACTACAAGTGTAAGATTTAAGAAAACGGACAAGGAGGAAATATGAAAGCAGGAATACATAAAATTTTGTTCATAGCAGTGCTGTGCTTACTTCTGTCTACAGGCTGTGGTTCGGAAGAAGAACATGCCAAAAACATAGAAACCGGCGAGACAGAAACGAGGGAAGAAAAGGATAGTCAGGAGGGGCTTCTTAGGGAAAACGAACAATTGGCAGAAAACTATAGGACCGTATATGAGAAAGCGAAGGAAGAGAATTCCTTGGACAGCAAGAATACTATAGAAGAGATTATAACGATTTTAGGGGAGGAGGGATATTGTGCAGTAGATTCGGAAAATCAGATAAATATGACACATGCAGAGGAAGCGCAGTCGTTTTGTGAAAAGGCGTCAGACGAAGAAAAAGCAGAATTTTTGCTTTTCATTGTGACAGATCAGGGTGGGTTCGTGCGGTATGATCTGCACTGTATGGAAGGAAACATGACAGTACAAAGAAGCAGACTCACCTGGGACAAAGGGGGAAATCCGCATGCCGAAGCAGTGGATTCCTATGTGGCAGAGGAGTGGAAGTATACAGAAAAAGGATATTTGTTTTTAGAGTTAGAACGCCCCTCAGGGTTTGACGGGCCCAGCGGACATACAGCTATACGGATCAAGCCGTTAGCGGAGGAGTTAAGACGGTGGAATGAACAGTATATTCTTCCGATAGGGTACAAAAGCAACAATTTGTTTACGACGAATTGGAGCGCGGAATCCTATGGAGAACTTTGCTTTTATGATGTATATGAGCCTTTTTATAAAATGAAAATGGGGGAGGCAAAACAATTTGACGCAGAAGTAGGAACGAAAGAATATGCGATACCCGAACAGGAATTTGAGTCTGTGATACAGACATTTTTGCCAGTGGATACAGAAGTACTGCGAATGGAACAGGGATATGACGCAGAGATAGGCTGTTATCTATACCGACAGAGAGGCCTGCATGATCTAGGTGAAAACCCAGATACTCCGTATCCGGAGGTGGTGGGCGGTACAGAGAATGGAGATGGTACTGTGACCCTGACAGTAGACGCAGTATGGAAAAAGAAAAATACTGACAAGGCGTTTACCCACCAGGTAAAAATACGCCCGGCGGAAGAAAGAAAAGAAGATATGCCACAAGGCTCCTTTGTCTATCTTTCTAATGAGCTCCTGCCCTTTGAAGGCAGCCAAATTCCTGCTTACGTGCCCAGACTAACGGATGAGGAATGGCAGAAATACTACGGAGAAAATGGATAAATAGAAAGTTTCTGTAAGACGGAGAAAGCGATTTCAGAGGCGGTTTTACCCGAAGCATCGTCTTTTCCCTCTATGTGTACAGAGAAAAAGTAAACCTCTTCTCCCCTTTCAAGGATCCCGATGAACCATCCGTTTTGTTCCCTTCCATTGATCTTTCCTGTGCCGGTTTTCCCATATACAGTATACTCTTCATCTGCAGACAGGTGGAGAGAGTTTAACACGGTGTCTATGTCTTTTTGACGGAAATTCCAGGTATTATAATAGAGATTTCTAAGGAGGACAGTCTGCTCCACCGGGGAGATCTGCAGGGAAGATTCCAGCCAGTAATCCTCTATGGCGCCGGATATATTTTGGTTTCCATATTGGATCTGCTGGAAATAACTGCGCAGGGCCGGTTTTCCTATTTCTTTATCCAAATATTGGAAATACCAGTTGACAGATGCAGACATGGCGCTGTTGAGCGTCTGATCCCGGTTCCAAGAAGCGAAGGGATAGGCGGTTTTATCCCAGGGGACTATGGACGAATCAGGAGATATGACACAGGAGTCCAGGGCAAAAAGCGCACTGTATATTTTATAAGTGGAGTCGGGGGAAGTCCGCTTTAAGGCGTCTTCTGTATTATAGATGCTCCAGTTTTTTCCGGTGGAATCGGACAGAACGAAACTGCCTTCATAACTGCCGAAGGCGTCTGCCATCTCTAGGGTATGAATGTCTCCCTGTGGAAGAGGAACAGACGAGGGCAGCTGTGCAGAGGCGGAAAAGCAGGGACTCACAGACAGGCAGAAAAGAACGGTGCAAAGGCAGATCATATAGCCGAGCAGGCGTTTTTGCCATGCTGGGGCCGCATAAGAGGAAATATGCAGTATTCGGCTTTTGAGCTCCTTTTTGGTATGTGCAGAGCTAAAGGCGAGAGGGGCAGAGCATGAGGCTGCAGAAAGCTGAAGAAGGAGTTTGCCGTACAGTATATACTCTGCCTCATTGAGATGTTTGAGAACGAAAGCATCACAGGCAAGCTCACGATCCAGCTGGATCCTTTTGGCGGCGTATAGGATGAAAGGATTGAACCAGTACAGTGGCTTTAGGATAAGCAGCAAAAAATTGCAGATACCGTCTTTGTGGAGGCAGTGCTGAAGTTCATGCATGAAAATGTATTTCAGGCTGTCTTTTTCTACATAGGACAAGAGCGGGGACGGAAGATAAATCTTTTGCATATATACTCCTGCTGTAAAAGGCGAACCGTTGAAATCTAAGGCTAAAAGAGGAATATCCCGTTTAATACCGAGTTCTCTTTTGACGCTGTCGTAGGTATGGAGAATAAACGTGTCTTTGACTGCAATAGCGTCGGTTCGCCACTTTTTAAACCGTAGACATGTAAGAAGTGTAAGTATACTGTGAAGAAAAACGCCTGCTGTCCAACAAATAAAAAGAGCCGATAAAATACTGTCAGGACAGCGGCTGACAGACAGGCTGAGATCTTGCAGAGCGTCTGGGAGAAGGGTGGCAGAAGGCTCTGTGGGATCTACAGGAAGAGAAGCAGAAGTAAGCAGGCTGGAAAAAGATTTTAGGGTATATGTAAAAATACCGGTGGGAAGAAAAGGAACGATCAACAAGACAAGATAGGGGATCCAGAGTGCATATTGGATCGGGGTGGAGATACGATGTTTAAACAGATATTTTATGAAAAATAAAACAAGGGTCAATACTGCCAATATAAGATTGGATTTCAGAAATGAAAGTGTAAATGCGGCAATCATCCTCGAGCCTCCTTGGACCTAAGCTTTTTTTTGTGATTTTTCGGTCAGAAGATTTTGCAGTTCCGCCAGATCTTCTGAAGAGAGTTCTCCATTATGAACAAAGGCTGAAACCATGGAGGAAAAACTGCCGTCATAGTATTTATCCAGAAAAGAGCGGCTTTCCTGACGGATATAGTCTGTTTCAGCTACCAAAGGGGTATATACAAAAACACGGCTGCGCTTTTCATAAGAAAGCGCTCCTTTTTGGAGGAGACGTTTTAACAAAGTCTGGACAGTGTTATAACTCCAGTGCGTGGAAGGACGCAGATATTCTGTGATCTCAACCGTACTGACAGGAGCATATTTCCATACGATTTTCATTACTTTGAATTCAGCTTCTGAAATCTGTGGCAGTGCTTTTCGGGGCATGATATACCTTCTTTCGGTTCATATGAATTCTTACAAGTGTAGTATAAAACAGAGAAAAGAAGAATGCAACGAAAAGCCTTTTCCTATGTCAGTAAAATTGCCGTTTTGTGGAAGAAATGGAAATGCACATGTATAAAATTAGATACAAGGCGATTGTTGAGAAGGATTATCAAAACGGATATTGTCTTTTGTTTAACATGATGTTATACTAGGCGACGTAGACGAAAGATATGACAGATTTATTTAAGGAGGGTTTAGTAGAATGACACAGTTTGAACAGTGGACTGGTTTTCATGGAAAACTCTGGAAAGAGGAGGTAAATATACGGGACTTTATCCAGAATAATTATACACAGTATGAGGGCGACGAATCTTTCTTGGCGGCTCCTACAGAAGCGACAAATAAACTTTGGGGTGAGCTGCAGAAACTGCAGAAAGAAGAAAGAGCTAAGGGCGGCGTTCTGGATATGGAGACAGAAGTAGTATCCGGTCTGACAGCATATGGTCCGGGATATATCAAGGAAGATATGAAAGACTTAGAACAGATCGTAGGTCTTCAGACAGATAAACCTCTTAAGAGGGCTTTTATGCCGTACGGCGGGATCAAGATGGCAGAACAGGCTTGTACGACATATGGATATACGCCGAGTAAAGAACTGCACGAAATCTTTACAAAATATCATAAAACACATAATCAAGGTGTCTTTGACATTTATACACCGGAGATGAAGAAAGCCCGTCATAACAAAATCATTACCGGACTTCCGGACACATACGGAAGAGGACGTATTGTCGGCGATTACCGCCGTGTTGCCCTGTACGGGATCGACTATCTGATCCGGCAGAAAGAAGCGGATTTTGTAGAGTCAGAAAGACATGGTATGAAAGGGACAGATTTCCGTCTTCGTGAGGAGATCGCCGACCAGATACGTGCGCTTAAAGGAATGAAAGAGATGGCAGCGGTCTATGGCTATGATATTTCTCAGCCGGCGAAAAACGCAAAAGAAGCGGTGCAGTGGCTGTATTTCGGTTATCTGGCTGCGATCAAGACGCAGAATGGCGCGGCAATGAGCGTGGGACGTATTTCTACTTTCCTGGATATTTATATCCAGAGAGATATGGAAAAAGGAATCTTGACAGAGGCAGAGGCACAAGAACTGATCGATCATATCGTGATGAAATTCAGAATGGTAAAATTCGCGAGGATCCCATCCTATAATGAACTGTTTTCTGGAGACCCGGTATGGGCTACTTTGGAAATGGCAGGGATTGGAATGGACGGTCGTCACATGGTGACTAAGAATGACTATCGCTTCCTGCACACGTTAGAAAATATGGGACCTTCTCCGGAACCGAACCTGACAGTTTTATATTCTTCTCATCTTCCGGAAAACTTTAAGAAATATGCGGCTTATATTTCTGTCAAGACAAGTTCTATCCAGTATGAAAATGATGATGTGATGCGTCCGGTATGGGGAGACGATTATTCCATCTGCTGCTGTGTATCCGCGACACAGACAGGAAAAGAGATCCAGTTCTTCGGGGCGCGCGCAAATCTTGCCAAGTGCCTTTTGTACGCGATCAACGGCGGCATAGATGTAAAGACAAGAGAGCAGGTAGGACCGGCTTACAGACCGATCACTTCTGAATATCTGGATTACGACGAGGTGATGGAACGTTATGACGAGATGATGGACTGGCTGTCTAAACTGTATGTAGATACATTGAATATGATCCACTACATGCACGATAAATATTATTATGAAGCAGCGGAAATGGCATTGATCGATACAGATGTAAGAAGGACGTTTGCGACCGGTATCGCAGGTTTCTCACATGTAGTAGACTCTTTGAGTGCTGTCAAATACGCAAAAGTAAAAGTTATCCGCGATGAGACAGGAATGGCGGTGGACTTCGAGACAGAAGGCGATTTCCCAAGATATGGAAATGATGATGACCGTGCAGACGATATTGCAGTATGGCTGCTCCGTACGTTCATGAGCAAACTGAAAAAATGCCATACGTACAGAAATTCTGAGCCTACGACATCTATCCTGACGATCACATCCAATGTCGTATACGGAAAAGCGACCGGTTCTCTTCCGGATGGAAGAAAAGCAGGCGAACCTCTTGCGCCGGGAGCTAATCCATCTTACGGAGCAGAAAAGAACGGGCTGCTGGCTTCTTTAAATTCTGTGGCAAAACTGCCATATGAACAGGCACTGGACGGGATTTCTAATACGCAGACGATCAGTCCGGGAGCTTTGGGACATGATGATGAAGAACGCAAGAACAATTTGGTTCATGTACTGGATGGATATTTTGATCAAGGTGCGCATCATCTCAATGTGAACGTATTCGGAACAGAGAAATTGATCGATGCAATGGAACATCCAGAGAAAGAAGAGTATGCGAACTTTACGATCCGTGTATCTGGATATGCTGTGAAATTCATCGACTTGACACGTGAACAGCAGATGGATGTGATTTCCAGAACCTGCCACGACAGAATGTAAATATGCGGCAGGGATATATACATTCGTTGGAAAGTTTTGGTTCGGTGGATGGTCCGGGCGTCCGTTTTGTTATCTTCTTTTCAGGGTGCACTATGCGCTGCCAGTTCTGCCATAATGCAGATACGTGGAATATGAAAAATGGGAAACTTTATACGGCAGACGAACTTTTGAAAACTGCCCTGAGGTATCGCGCTTACTGGGGAAAAGAAGGGGGGATCACTGTCAGCGGGGGAGAGCCTCTCCTGCAGATAGAGTTCCTGACAGAAGTATTTCAGAAGGCAAAAGCAGAAGGAGTGCATACGACTTTAGATACAAGCGGCAACCCCTTCACAAGGGAAGAACCATTTTTTGGAAAGTTCCAAGCATTAATGAAAGTAACAGATTTGGTTCTTTTGGATCTAAAACATATAGAGGATGCACAGCACAAAAAACTGACAGGCTGCACGAACCAGAATATCCTGGATATGGCATCCTATCTGTCAGAGGTGGGAAAACCGGTCTGGATACGTCATGTACTTGTTCCCGGACACAGTGATCGGGACGAATATCTGAAACGGTTGTCGGCATTTATTGACACACTTCATAATGTGCAAAAAGTGGAAGTACTTCCTTATCATACATTAGGGGCTTTTAAGTGGAAAGAACTTGGGATGGAATATCCCCTGGAAGGCGTAGAACCACCGACAAAAGAACGCATTGAAAATGCAAATAAAATATTAAAGATACAGGAATAGAAAATTCCCGCAGTGTCAGCTTGATCCTGCTTACGCATGATTTTATTATCGGCAGTCACTGAATGAAAAGAAACAGCTCATATCATGTTTATATGTAATGACATGGTATGAGCTGTTTCTTTTCCTACTGTCTGTCGCTTTACCAGAATTCAAATTAATTAGATATTTAATTAAAATTTGTGTAAAATATTGAAAAAAATGTGAATTATATATTAAAAACTTGACTTTATTGTGCAGTAATACTAATATAAAGATTAGTTATCTAATTAATTTAAAGAGCGAGGAGGCGGCTTAGTTGAAGTGTGATATGAGTCATATACCAACGATCGGACTGATCGGCATATTGAGGCATAGGTGTGAGCAGAGGGCGAAGGAAATGTTCGGGAAATATGATCTGAATAAGACTCATGCGAATATTTTATTTTCCCTGCATCAGAGTCAGTCCCTTTCTCAGAAGGAACTGGCAGAACGCTTGAATGTTACGCCTCCTTCTATTACTTCTGCGATACAGAAAATGGAAAAAGCAGGATACATCAGCAGAAAAGCAGATGAAAAGGATCAGCGGATTATGCGGCTGGAACTGGCGCAAAGAGGCAGAGACTGCATCGAGAATGTCAAGAAGGTAGCACAGCAGCTGGACGAAATGATGTTTCAGGGAATGAGTACGGAGGAAAAATTACTGATGAGGAGAATGCTGCTCCAGGTATGTGAGAATTTGGCAGAGGAGAGATAAGACAGAAAGGAACATGTAAATTATGAAAAATTTGTTTAAGTACGCAGGTACATATTGGAAAGCTATGCTTGCAATCATAGCGGTACTGATCCTTCAGGCATATTGTGATCTGTCGCTTCCTGCGTATACTTCTGATATCGTTAATATCGGAATACAGCAGGGCGGGATAGAAGATAAAGTACCTACGGCAATTGGAACGGATGATATGGAGAAGGTACTTTTGTTTGTTCCGGAAGAAGCGCAAAAGGAAGTTGTAGATTCCTATAAAATAGATGCAGGCTCCTATGATACAAAGGCATATGTCCTGAAAGATTCTGTGAAGAAGGATGAAAAGAAAATGCAAACACTTTCAGACAAAATGTCGTTTCCGATGATGATGGTGACCGGCATTTCTTCTGACAGCAGTATGACAGCTGACATGGAAGCAAAGATGGCAGCACAGCTCCCACAGGATCTTCTGACGGAAGATACGGATCTGTTTACGATCCTGCAAATGCTGCCTGCAGAGCAGAGAGAAGAATTTGTAAGACAAGCTAAGGAACAGATTGAGGAAATGCCGGATACGATCTTAGAACAGGCGGCGATCAGTTTTTCCAAGACAGCCTATAAACATCTGGGGATGGATATGGATGCTTTGCAGCTGCATTATCTGTTCACTACAGGCGGGAAAATGGTCGCGCTCGCCTTTCTGGGAATGGCGGCAAGTGTCTTAGTGGGATTTCTGGCGTCCCGTGTAGGAGCTTCTACCGGGCGAGATCTAAGAAGCAGAGTCTTTAAAAAAGTAGTTGGATTTTCAAATAGTGAGTTTGACCATTTTTCTACCGCTTCTTTGATCACCCGGAGTACAAACGATATACAGCAGATCCAGCTGCTGATCGTCATGCTGCTGCGTGTCGTGCTATATGCGCCTATCCTCGCGATAGGAGGCATCTATCAAGTGTTCCAGACAAATGTATCTATGTCCTGGATCATTGGACTGGCTGTCCTGCTGATCGCAGTTGTGATACTTGTATTATTTATTGTGGCAATGCCAAAATTTAAAATGCTGCAAAATCTTGTAGATAAGCTGAATCTTGTGACACGGGAAATTCTTACGGGACTTCCGGTCATCCGGGCATTCAGCACACAGAAGCATGAGGAAAAAAGATTTGATGCGGCAAATAGAGATCTGACAAAGACAAATTTATTCGTAAATCGCGCAATGACTTTCATGATGCCGGTGATGATGCTGATCATGAACGGGATCTCGGTATTGATCATGTGGTCGGGCGCTCATGGGATCAACGAAGGGCAGATGCAGGTAGGAGATATGATGGCATTTATCCAGTATACGATGCAGATTATCATGGGATTTTTGATGCTTTGTATGCTTTCGATCATGCTGCCGCGGGCGGCAGTTGCGGCAGACCGTGTAGAGGAAATACTTACAAGTAAGACGATCATACGGGATCCGAAGAAACCGGCCGCCTTTTCCGGGGAGAAAAAAGGCATATTGGAATTCGATCATGTGTCATTTTGTTATCCGGGAGCGGATGAAGAAGTACTGCATGACATTACTTTTACTGCGAGACCCGGAGAGACGACAGCGATCATTGGGAGTACCGGAAGTGGAAAATCTACGCTGGTGAATCTGATCCCTCGTTTTTATGACGTGACAGAAGGGGCAATCCGTTTAGATGGCGAGGATATCCGGGACGTAAAACAGCATGATCTGCGTGAACGTCTGGGATATGTGCCACAGAAGGGGATATTATTTTCGGGCGATATAGCCTCGAATATTCTGTTTGGTAATTCGGACGGAAGTGAAGATGAGATGAAAGAGGCTGCACAGATCGCACAGGCAGCAGAGTTTATAGACGAGAAGCCAGACAGATATGAAAGTCTGATCTCTCAAGGGGGCACAAATGTATCCGGAGGCCAAAAACAAAGGCTTTCTATAGCGAGGGCGGTCGCCAAACATCCGGAAGTGTTTATTTTTGATGACAGCTTTTCGGCGCTGGACTACAAAACAGATGTTGCACTGCGGAAGGCGCTTAGAGAAAAAACAGCGCAAAGTACAGTGCTCATCGTCGCACAGCGTATCAGTACGATTTTAAACGCAGAGCAGATACTCGTGCTGGATGAAGGAAAAATGGCGGGGATAGGAACGCATGCAGAATTGCTGAAAAATTGCGAAGTCTACCAGCAGATCGCCGCTTCCCAGCTCTCAGAAGAGGAATTGAAAGCAGGCAAGGAAGGAAAGGAGGCTGAAAACCATGGGTAGAAGAATGGGACATGGTGGAATGGGCGGCGGTATGCAGGGAGAAAAGCCGAAAGATTTCAAAGGTACGCTGAAAAAATTACTCATATATATGAGTGCATATAGACTGCAGCTGCTGTTTGTTATTATTTTCGCCGTTTGCGGGACTATATTTAACATAGCGGGACCGAAGATACTGGGTAAGGCGACGACGGAGATATTCAACGGACTTGTCAGTAAAGTATCCGGCGGAAGCGGAATGGATTTTGGGAAGATCGGACAGATTCTTTTCATGACATTAGGGCTGTATGTCATCAGTGCCTTGTGTACGTTTATCCAGGGTATGATCATGACCGGGATTTCGCAGAAAACGACCTACCGACTGCGAAAAGAGATCTCGGAGAAGATCAGCCGTATGCCAATGGATTATTTTGATACAAAACCGGTCGGGGAGACCCTTTCTCGTGTGACCAATGATGTGGATACATTGGGGCAGAGCTTAAACCAGAGTGCGACGCAGCTTATCACTTCTGTGACTACGATCATCGGTGTACTTGCTATGATGTTGTCGATCAGCCCTTTGATGACGGTGATGGCGCTTTTGATACTCCCAATCTCGGCGGGACTATTATCTTTTGTTATGAAACATTCCCAGAGATATTTCCGTGATCAGCAGGAATATCTCGGAAATGTAAACGGACAAGTAGAAGAGATCTACAGTGGACATAACATTATCAAGGCATTTAATAAGGAAGAAGACGTGATACGTGCCTTTAATGAGACGAATGGAAAATTGTATAACGCGGCATGGCGTTCGCAGTTCTTTTCCGGAATGATGATGCCGATCATGCAGTTTATTGGGAATCTCGGCTATGTCGGTGTGGCAATCTTGGGCGGCTATCTGGCGATCAAAAGAACCATTGAAGTCGGAGATATCCAGTCTTTTATCCAGTATGTAAGGAACTTTACACAGCCTATCCAGCAGATCGCGCAGGTATCCAATATGCTGCAGATGACAACGGCAGCCTCCGAGCGAGTGTTTGCATTTTTAGACGAGAAGGAAGAAGAACAGACGGCAGAAGATCCGGTGCGCGTAGAAGGGCTCGGAGGTAATGTTACATTTGAACATGTACGCTTTGGATATAATCCGGATAAGATGATTATCCATGACTTCTCCGCAGAGATAAAAGAGGGACAGAAGATAGCGATCGTAGGACCAACCGGAGCCGGAAAGACGACAATGATCAAGCTTTTGATGAGATTTTACGATGTCAGCAGTGGAGCTGTCAAAATCGATGGACATGATATCCGGGATTTTAACAGAAATGAACTGCGGGAAATGTTTGGCATGGTCCTGCAGGATACTTGGCTGTTTCACGGAACGATCCGGGATAATATCCGGTACGGCAGATTAGATGCGTCAGAAGAAGAGATTGTCAATGCGGCGAAAGCAGCACATGTACATCGGTTCGTACAGACTCTGCCGGGTGGATATGATATGGAACTGAATGAGGAGGCAAGCAACGTATCACAGGGGCAGAAGCAGCTGCTGACAATCGCTAGGGCGATCCTTGCAGATCCGAAGATCCTGATCCTGGACGAAGCGACGAGCTCTGTTGACACCAGGACAGAAGTGCTGATCCAGAAAGCAATGGATAATCTGATGAAAGGCAGAACCAGTTTTGTCATCGCGCACAGATTGTCTACAATTCGGGATGCAGATCTGATCCTTGTCATGAAAGACGGAGATATTGTAGAGCAGGGAACGCATGATGCGCTGATCGCCCAGAAAGGCTTCTACGCAGAACTGTATAATTCTCAGTTTGAAAAGCCCACAGAAGCAGCATAAGAAGCGATACATCTGCTTCCCGAGGGCGTCGGCAGAAACTAAATAAGCGGAGGAAGGTTTACTTTGCAAAAGGTTTCCTCTATAATAGATAGCGTCAGTAGATACTGGCGTTATCTTTATTCTTATTTAAAATCAGATTGCAGGAAGGGTGGAAAAATGGGGCTGACACATTTTGATGAAAACGGGCGTGCAGTCATGGTGGATGTGACAGAAAAGGACGTGACGAAAAGAGAGGCGCAGGCGCAGGGGAAAATTTCTGTGAGCCGGGAAGTATTTACAGCGATCCAGGCAGGGACGATAGGAAAAGGCGATGTGCTTTCCGTTGCGGCGACGGCAGGCATCATGGGAGCAAAAAAAACGGCAGAACTGATTCCCATGTGCCATATCCTCCCTCTTACAAAATGTAAGATACAGTTTGAGATGGAGCAGGAAGAATGTGCCGTATACTGCACCTGTACGGTAAAAGTAGACGGTAAGACAGGCGTGGAGATGGAGGCTTTGACAGGAGTAAGCGTTGCTTTGCTCACGATTTATGATATGTGCAAAGCTTTGGATAAGACAATGGAGATCGGAGAGATCTATCTGGTGAGAAAGTCCGGCGGGAAGAGCGGAGAAATCTTGAACAAACAGAAAGACAGGAGGCAATTAGATATTTTATAGGAAGGAACGTTAAAGAATGGGAAAGAAATGGAAAGCGGCGGTTATCACGTTGAGTGACAAAAGCTACGCAGGAGAAAGAGAAGATAAAAGCGGGCCGTTGATCAAAGAGATGTTGGAGACCGAGGACTACGAAGTGACGGAGCAGATTCTGCTTCCGGATGAACAGGAAGAAATAGAGAAGTGTCTATGTAAACTATGTGACGAAAAAAGAGCAGATCTAGTTTTGACGACAGGCGGTACGGGTTTTTCTATGAGAGACCGGACGCCGGAGGCCACTTTGGCGGTGGGGGAAAGGCAGGTTCCGGGTATCGCGGAGGCAATGCGCGCCGCGTCGCTTCAGATTACGCCGCGGGCGATGTTGAGCCGGGGCGTATCTGTCATACGAAAGAGGACATTGATCGTCAATCTTCCGGGAAGCCCCAAGGCAGTAAGAGAAAATCTTGCCTGTATTCTGCCTGCCTTAGGACATGGGCTGGGGATTTTGTCCGGCAGTGAAGGAGAATGTGGAAATCATGTTTAAAGACAGTTATGGCAGAAAGATCACATATATGCGTATTTCTGTCACGGATCGCTGTAATTTGCGCTGTATATACTGTATGCCGGCGGACGGGATCAGGCAGACGACGCACAAGGAAATACTGACCTTTGATGAAATCGTCCGTATCGCGCGGATCGGAGCTGGAAAAGGGATCAGCAGGATTAAGATCACCGGAGGTGAACCACTTGTTAGAAAAAACATTGCTGCACTCATCAGGATGTTGAAAGCGGTGCCGGGGATAGAGCAAGTGACGCTGACGACAAACGGCGGACTTCTGAACGAACAGATCGACAGTCTGGTAAAAAGCGGACTAGACGCGGTGAATATAAGCCTGGATACAGTGGATGAGACAGTCTATAAAAGGATCACACGCTGCGGAGATTTGGCGCCGGTCCTTAAGGGGATAAAAAAGGCTTGTTCGTATCCGGAACTGACAGTGAAGCTGAATTGTGTGCCGCTTGAGGAAATGCAGGACGCACAGATTTTGTCTCTGGTACGGTTTGCGTCCCAGACAGGTGTGTGCGTGCGTTTTATTGAAATGATGCCGGTGGGACTTGGCAAATGCTGCGGCAGAAGGAGTCAGGAGGAACTGCGGAAGCTTTTGGAGAGAGAATATGGGGAAGCCAAACGAGAAGAAGGCAGTTTCGGCAATGGTCCTGCCGTATACTATCGGTTCGAGAAGCTGAAGGAAAAGGTAGGGTTTATCAGCGCTGTGTCACATCAGTTTTGTGACAGCTGCAACCGGGTGAGAATGACTGCTCAGGGGTATCTGAAGACCTGTCTGCAGT
The DNA here is from genome assembly GCF_037890075.1 of Mediterraneibacter sp. ICN-202921. Taxonomy (NCBI): domain Bacteria; kingdom Bacillati; phylum Bacillota; class Clostridia; order Lachnospirales; family Lachnospiraceae; genus Mediterraneibacter; species Mediterraneibacter sp. ICN-202921. The sequence continues at coordinate 101,741 of NZ_JBBKBE010000003.1, forward strand.
ACAGTACAGGCATAGATCTGAAAAGCCTGTTGAGAAGCGGCGCCTCCGACAGTGAAATAGAGAAGGCATTTTTAAAAGCAATCGCAGAAAAGCCGCTTTGTCATCAGTTTGCAGACACAGAAAATACGGAAGAAAATATACAAGGACAAGAAATGATAGAACAAAAAGGAATGTCTGAAATCGGAGGATGAGATGGGACGTATAATAGCAGTCTGTGTAAGTACAGAAAAAGGAACACAGAAAAAGAACATAAAAAAGGGAAAATTTATCACGGATCATGGGATAGAAGGAGATGCCCATGCTGGAAAATGGCATCGGCAGGTAAGCCTTCTTGCATATGAGAAAATAGAAGCATTTAAGGAAAAAGGAGCGGAGGTATCAGAAGGAGCCTTTGGGGAAAATTTGATCGTTCAGGGGATCGACCTTAGAAATCTTCCGGTGGGAACATATCTGTCCTGTAATGATGTATTATTGGAAGTTACGCAAATAGGAAAGAAATGTCATCATGGCTGTGAGATCTATCAGAAAATGGGTGACTGTATCATGCCAAGGGAAGGCATTTTTGCGAAGGTGATAAGCGGCGGCGTGATACAAGCAGGAGACGAGATTCATATTAAGAAAAGGTGAGCATGGAAAAGAAAATCTATCGGGTATGTATGACACTTTTATGTATGCTTTGTTTGACATCTTGTCGGGCAAAAGGGCAGGAGACAATGACAGAACAAGTCACAGGAAAAGAAGCCGTAGGAGAACAGACAAGACAGGAAGAAACAAAAGATACATATACATTTGTGGATGTATATGGTCAGAAGTATGAGGCGGAATTGCTGCCGGATGTGCCGAAGTGCCAATATGATTACAGATATTTACAAGAAAAAGGCGGATATACATATTATGAAGATGAGGAGAACGCTTTCTTTTCTATACCGGGGATCGACGTGTCGGAATTTCAGGGAGAGATTGATTGGAAAGCTGTAAAAGAAAGCGGTATGTCTTTCGCGGTGATCCGTCTTGGATACCGGGGATATGGAGAAGAAGGAAAACTTGTACTGGATGCGAAGTTTGAACAGAATATACAAGGAGCGCAGAAAGCAGGACTAAAGACAGGTGTATATTTTTTCTCCCAGGCAGTTTCTGATACAGAGGCAAAAGAGGAAGCTGCGTTTGTCTTAGCGCAGTTGGAAGGGAAAAAACTGGAATTGCCGGTCGTCTTTGACACAGAGGAGATTAAGGGGGATACGGCGCGGACAGATGGAAATACGCGGGAACAATATACGGAAAACTGTAAGGTGTTCTGTGAGGAGATCGAGGATGCGGGATATGATACGATGATCTATGCCAATATGAAATGGATGGCATTTACGCTTTACATGGAGAGGCTGACAGAGTACGATATATGGTATGCAGATTATGAAGCGAAACCACAGTGTCCTTATGCGTTTTCTATGTGGCAGTATTCAGAGACGGGAGCAGTGCCGGGAATTGAAGGAAATGTGGATCTGAATATATGGTTTCAGGAGGAAGAAAAATGAAATGGAATAAATTTCGGTTAAAGACAACAACACAGGCGGAGGATATCGTCAGCAGCATGTTGATGGATCTGGGGATACAGGGGGTAGAAATAGAGGATAAGATCCCTTTAAGCCAGTCTGATAAGGAGCAGATGTTCGTAGATATCCTGCCGGAAACAGAGGCGGACGACGGGACGGCGTATTTGAGTTTCTATCTGGAAGAGGGAGAAGAGAAGGAGCCGCTTCTTGCCCATGTAAGAGCTGAGTTAGAGGAGATCCGGACATATGTAGAAGCAGGAGATCTGACGATTGAGGAGTCTCAGACAGAAGATGTGGACTGGGTGAATAATTGGAAACAGTATTTCCACCAGTTTTATGTGGATGATATATTGATCATTCCTTCCTGGGAGCAGGTGAAGCCGGAGGATGAAGATAAACTGGTGATTCATATAGATCCGGGGACTGCGTTTGGCACAGGGATGCATGAGACGACCCAGCTTTGTATCCGACAGATCAGGAAATATGTAAACGAGCATACGAAGATCTTAGATGTAGGATGCGGAAGTGGTATTTTGGGTATGTTAGCGTTGAAGTTTGGCGCTGCTTACAGTGTAGGGACCGATTTGGATCCGTGCGCGATCGAAGCCACGTATGAGAATATGAGAGAAAACGGGATATCCAAAGAGCAGTATGAGGTTATGATCGGAAATATCATCGATGATAAGCAGATACAGGATAGAGTCGAGTATGCATGTTATGATATCGTTGTCGCCAATATTCTGGCTGACGTACTGACAGAGTTGACGCCGGTGATCGTCCATCAGCTGAAAAAGGGAGGTATCTACATTACCAGCGGCATCATAGACGATAAAGAGCAGACAGTGGTAGAAGCGGTGGAAAAAGCCGGACTGGAAGTCCTGCAGGTGACATACCAGGGAGAATGGGTCTGCGTGACCGCAAGAAAAAATTAAAGGAGTTTGTACAGTATGCATCATTTTTTTGCAGACCCGTCCTGCATCAGGGGAAATAAGATCTATCTGACAGGCGGGGATGTCAGCCATATGAAGAATGTCCTGCGCATGAGGGCGGGAGAAGATGTGACAGTCGGTGATAATGAAGGAAACACGTATTTATGCTGCCTAGAGACATTCGAGGCAGGCACAGCCGTATTGGATATATTGAAGAAGCAGGAAAATGACACAGAACTGCCGGCCAGGCTGTATCTGTTCCAGGGACTTCCTAAAGGGGACAAGATGGAGTGGATCGTACAAAAAGCGGTGGAATTGGGTGTGTATGAAGTCATTCCTGTGGAGACAAAACGAAGTGTTGTGAAATTAGATGAAAAGAAAAGCACACGTAAGATACAGAGATGGAATCTGATCGCCAAAGGAGCTGCCGAACAGTCCGGCAGGGGGAGGGTACCGGAAGTATGCCCAGTTATGAGCTGGAAGGAAGCGCTCACACGCGGCAGGGAGATGGATGTGCTTGTTATTCCATATGAATTGGCGGAAGGAATGGAAAGGACAAAGGAAATTTTTTCCCATATCCGCCCTGGACAGTCTGTAGGAATCTTTATAGGGCCTGAGGGAGGATTCGAACAATGGGAAGTGGAGCAGGCAAAAGAAGCGGGCGCCTCTGCCATTACCCTTGGAAAACGTATTTTACGGACGGAGACGGCGGGGCTTGCGGCTCTGTCCATACTCATGTATCACCTGGAAGGATAATTTCATAATCTATATAGTAAGAAGAAGTAAAGGAAGAAATGTTATGGAAATCTATTTGGATAACTCCGCTACGACCAGATGCTATCCGGAAGTGGGAGAGCTGGTATATAAGGTCATGTGCCAGGATTATGGAAACCCGTCCTCCATGCACAAAAAGGGCGTGGAGGCAGAACATTATGTCAAAGAGGCAAAAGAACGGATCGCCAAGATCTTAAAAGTGGCTCCGAAGGAAATATATTTTACTTCCGGAGGCACGGAAAGCGACAATCTGGCCTTGATTGGCTGTGCCAGAGCCAATCGGAGGGCGGGAAATCATTTGATCACTTCCTCCATCGAGCATCCGGCTGTCTTAAATACGATGCGTTATCTGGAAGAAGAAGGGTTTCGGGTTACCTATCTTCCGGTAGATGAAAATGGAAGGATCAGACTGGAGGCTTTGCAAGAAGCGCTGTGTGAAGATACGATATTAGTTTCTGTCATGTATGTGAATAATGAAGTGGGCTCTGTGCAGCCAGTAGAAGAAGCAGCAAAAATCGTAAAACAGTATGATCCGCGGATTCTGTTCCATTCAGATGCCGTGCAGGGATTTGGGAAATATCACATTTATCCGAAACGGACAGGGATCGATCTTTTGACAGCAAGCGGTCATAAGATACATGGACCCAAAGGGATCGGCTTTCTCTATATCGGGGAAAAGGTGAAAATACAGCCGATCGTATTTGGCGGAGAACAGCAGAAAAATATCCGCTCCGGCACAGAGAATGTACCGGGAATCGCGGGGCTTGGACTTGCCTCTTTAAAAATCTATCAGGATCTGGATGTGAAAGTGGCCTTAATGAGAGAGTTGAAAGAATATTTTCTTGAAGGGATCTCAAAAATAGAAGATACGACAGTACACGGACTGACGGATGAAAACAGCGCTCCACATATCATCAGCCTAGGAGTGGCAGGGGTAAGAAGCGAGGTCCTTTTGCATGCACTGGAGGAAAAAGGCATCTATGTTTCTTCCGGTTCCGCATGTTCCTCTAATCACCCGTCGATCAGCGGCGTGTTAAAAGGGATCGGAGCAGCCAGAGAATACCTGGACGCAACCTTAAGATTCAGTATGTCAGAGTTTACGACAAAAGAAGAAATTGACTATACATTAGAAACACTATATAATTGTGTACCGGTACTTCGGAAATATACGAGACATTAAAAGACAGAAGAAGTGATGCAGAGTCTGTTGAAGAAAGTTTTGCAAAGGAGAGGAAAATGGAATATCATTCATTTTTGATAAAATACGGGGAGATCGGGATCAAAGGGAAGAACAGATATTTGTTTGAAGACGCCTTGATCCGGCAGATCAAGTTTGCCTTAAAAGAGGTAGACGGTTCGTTCTGCGTGCACAAATGTCACGGCCGGGTTTATGTAGACTGTGAAGGCGCGTATGACTATGAAGAGACAGTAGAAAGCCTGAAAAGAGTTTTTGGGATCGTGGGAATCTGTCCGGTCGTTCGTCTGGAAGATAGAGGGTTTGAAGAACTAAAAAAAGATGTGATTCGTTTTATAGATGCGTCATATCCGGATAAAAATAAGACATTTAAGGTAGAGGCAAGAAGAGCAAAGAAGCAGTATCCGATGAATTCCATGGAGATCAACTGTGAACTTGGCGGCGCGATCTTAGATACTTTTCCGGAAATGAAGGTGGATGTGCATGAACCAGATATCCGTCTGAATGTAGAGATCCGGGAAGAAATTTATCTGTATTCACAGATCATTCCGGGACCGGGCGGAATGCCGGTGGGAACAAACGGAAGCGCTATGCTTTTGCTGTCAGGCGGGATCGACAGCCCGGTTGCCGGATATATGGTGGCAAAGCGGGGCGTGGAACTGGAGGCGACTTATTTTCATGCGCCTCCTTACACAAGCGAACGTGCAAAAGAAAAAGTGGTGGATCTTGCCAGGATTGTCGCCGGATATGCAGGGCCGATCAAGCTGCATGTTGTGAATTTTACAGATATTCAGCTGTATATTTATGAGCAGTGTCCCCATGAGGAACTGACAATCATCATGCGGCGGTATATGATGAAGATCGCAGAACATTTTGCAAAGAAGGATGGATGTCTTGGATTGGTGACAGGGGAAAGTATCGGTCAGGTGGCGAGTCAGACAATGCAGAGTCTGGCGGTGACAAATGCTGTGTGTACGCTTCCGGTGTATCGGCCTTTGATCGGATTTGACAAGAAAGAAATCGTGGAAATTTCTGAAAAGATAGATACCTACGAAACTTCCATCCAGCCTTTTGAGGACTGTTGTACGATCTTTGTGGCAAAACATCCTGTGACAAAACCAAATCTGGAAAGGATCGAGAAATCCGAAGAGAATCTGAAAGAAAAGATTGAAGAACTTTTCCGCCAGGCAGTAGAGTCTGCGGAGATCATACAGGTGAGATAGAGAAATTTACGCAAAAGAAAAGCTGTCTCTGAAAAGAGACAGCTTTTGTACCAATGCATATTGGATTATTTGATAATGTAAGGCTCCAGCGCTTTCATAATATTATCTAAATCTCCATCTGCATGGATGTTTAAATCAATCGGCTTAGAAAGATCCAGGCTGAAAATACCCATGATTGATTTTGCATCTATTACATATCTTCCGGATACTAGATCAAAGTCATTATCATATTTGGTAATCTCATTGACGAATGACTTTACTTTGTCGATAGAATTTAAAGAAATCTGTACAGTCTTCATGTTACCGTCCCTCCTTGATATAGATACTGCAGGCCCTCGCAGACCATATATATATTCTACGGGATGATAGTTTAAAAGTCAAGAAACAAAGAAGGAAAAAGAAGGAAATAGAACAATGAAAAAAGCAGCGTTGCACAATCTAGGGTGTAAAGTAAATGCCTATGAGACAGAGGCTATGCAGGAAATGTTGGAAAAAGCGGGATATGAGATCGTCCCTTTTAAAGAAGGGGCTGATGTCTATGTCATCAATACCTGCACAGTTACAAATATAGCAGATAGGAAATCACGACAAATGCTCCATCGTGCCAGAAAGTTCAATCCGGACGCAGTCGTCGTCGCAGCGGGCTGTTATGTGCAGGCACAGGATAAAAAGGGAGAAAAGGATCCCTGTATAGATATCGTGCTTGGCAATAATAGAAAAAAAGATCTGGTCGCTGTGCTCGAAACCTATTTTACACAGCAGAAAAGAAAGAAACATGCAGAGATAGAGGATCTGATCGATATAAACCATACAAATGAGTATGAGAATATGTCGGTCACTAAGCCGCAGGAACATACTCGTGCTTATATCAAAGTGCAGGATGGATGCAATCAGTTTTGCTCCTACTGTATCATTCCCTATGCCAGAGGACGGGTTCGCAGCAGGGCCAAAGAAGATGTGTTAAGAGAAGTAAGGACGCTTGCGAAGAATGGCTATCAGGAGATCGTACTTACGGGAATCCATTTGAGCTCTTATGGGGTGGATATTTCAGATGAAAAAGAGGATCTTCTTTCCTTGATCTTGGCGGTCCATGAGGTGGAAGGAATCAAGAGGATACGTCTTGGCTCCTTGGAACCGCGGATTGTAACAGAAGAATTTGCAGCGACACTTGCAGGGCTTGAGAAGATATGCCCGCACTTTCATCTGTCGATGCAAAGCGGATGTGACGCCACATTAAAGCGGATGAACCGCAGATATACAAGCGAGGAATACGCGGAAAAATGCCAGCTTCTCAGGAAGTATTTTCAGCATCCCGCCCTGACGACAGATGTGATCGTTGGCTTCCCCGGAGAGACAGAAGAAGAATTTGAGATGACACGGCAGTTCATTGATAAGATCGGTTTTTATGAGACTCATATTTTCAAGTACTCAAAAAGAGAAGGCACAAAAGCTGCTGTTATGGAAGCCCAGGTATCTGAAGAAATAAAAGCCCAGAGAAGCGCTGTTCTTATAGAACTGGGAGAAAAGCATCGCAGGAAATATATCCGGGAATATAAGGGGAAGGAAGCAGAAGTACTGATTGAAGAACAGATTCGGTATGAGGGAAAGAAAGTGTGGACGGGACACACGAAAGAATATATGAAAATTGCACTAGAAGATGATAGAAATTTACAAAATTGTATCATAAAAGTTCAAATTGACAATGATTTGCAAATTATTCATTGAATTTTGAAGGGCCTTATATTAGAATTGTACATAGAAGGCTTGGCATTTTTGTCAGAATCCTGATGAAAAATGTAAAATATAAACAATGCAGATAAAAGGAGGAGTAGAAATGGGCGATTTAAGCAATACCCAGTTTTTCCAGGTGGAGCCGGGACCGCAGATTTCCGCAAAAGATATATTGGAAATCGTGTTTAAGGCACTCAAGGAAAAGGGGTATAATCCGGTGAATCAGATTGTAGGATATATCATGTCCGGTGACCCGACATATATCACCAGTTATAACGGGGCGCGGAGTCTGATCATGAAAGTAGAGCGCGACGAGTTGGTAGAAGAGCTTTTAAAAGCGTATATCGAGCATCAATCCTGGGAATAATCTGTCATGAGGATCATGGGACTGGATTACGGTACGAAGACAGTGGGCGTCGCGATCAGCGATGCACTTGGTCTGACTGCCCAGGGTGTAGAGACGATCGAACGGAAAGAGGAAAACAAGCTGCGCCGTACTTTAGCTCGTATTGAAGAACTGGTGAAAGAATACGAAGTGGAGAGGATTGTGCTTGGTTTTCCCAAACATATGAATAATGATATTGGAGAGCGTGCAGAAAAAGCATTGGAATTTCGCGATATGCTTGTGCGTCGAACAGGGCTCGAAGTGATCATGTGGGATGAGAGACTGACGACAGTAGAGGCAGAACGCACATTGATAGAGAGCCGTGTAAGACGGGAGAACCGTAAAAAATATATCGATAAGATTGCAGCAGTGTTTATACTGCAGGGATATTTGGATTCTATATATACGGGGAGTTTATATGGAGAAGATTAAATTTGCATTTGGAGATGGAAGCGGGGAGACTGCGTTTTTTGTATTGGAACAAACAAAGATAGGTGGCTTTGTCTACATACTTGTAACGGATTCTAAGGAAGATGATGCGGAATGTCTGATCTTAAAAGAAATCAATGACAGTGCGTCATCAGAAAGTGTATATGAGATCGTTGAAGATGAAACAGAACTTCTGGCAGTGTCAAAAGTCTTTGAGGAACTGCTGGGGGATGTGGATATTGAAATGTAAAATCCTCTTGGATATTTACAATAGATTGCTCTTTCATGAGGGAAGAGTACTTACAGCATAAAATGGAGTATTGCTGATGGAACAGAAAAAGGTGCAGGAACTGCTGAAAGCAAAATTAAAGGAAAAAGGATTGAAAGTTACGCAGCAGAGGTTGTTTGTGCTGTCGGTCTTGGCGGAAAACAAGGGCAGACACATGACGGTGGAAGATATTTATGAACTGGTGTCAGCAGACTATCCAGAGATTGGCCTGGCAACAGTATATCGGGCTGTACAGCTTTTGTGGGATATGCAGTTAGTGGATCGCATCAATCTGGATGATGGCTGTGTGCGTTATGAGATCGGACATCTTTTGGAAGGAGAGATGAGACATAATCACCACCATTTGATCTGTCGGACATGCAAGAGGGTGATTCCTTTTGAAGATGACCTTTTGGAGGAACTGGAACGTCATATCGAGGAGGCATCCGGCTTTCATGTATTGGATCATGAACTGAAATTTTACGGACAGTGTAAAGAGTGTTTGAAGAAGGAAAAACAAAACAACGCTTAGAGGCAGATTACCTGATTGTGCCGAGGCGAAGGACGAGCCGTGGCACGTTCTTTTCGTGTGCAAAGAAAACGCAGACACTCCTTTTGTGAAAAGTAGGAAAATTACATACTATTTATGGAGGTGTTGGATTTTTGAAAAAAGAGTATAAAGGGAAGTTACGTATCATACCGCTGGGAGGGCTTGAACAGATTGGTATGAATATTACAGCATTTGAGTATGAGGACAGTATCATCGTCGTAGACTGTGGGCTTGCATTTCCAGAGGATGATATGTTGGGAATTGATCTTGTCATACCGGATGTGACGTATTTAAAAGATCATGCAGACAAAGTGAAGGGCTTTGTGATCACGCACGGGCATGAGGATCATATAGGGGCACTGCCGTATGTGTTAAAAGAGATCAATCTGCCCATCTATACGACAAAGCTGACGATGGGAATCATAGAAAACAAGTTAAAAGAGCATAATCTGTTAAGAGGAACAAAGCGCAAAGTTGTGCGCCACGGGCAGTCTATCAATCTTGGAAAATTCAGGATTGAATTTATCAAGACAAATCACAGTATCCAAGATGCGTCTGCCCTGGCAATCTACTCTCCGGCAGGGACAGTTGTGCATACGGGAGACTTTAAAGTAGATTACACACCGGTATTTGGGGATGCAATCGACCTGCAGCGTTTTGCTGAGATCGGCAAGAAAGGCGTGCTGGCGCTGATGTCAGACAGTACAAACGCAGAGCGCAAAGGCTTTACGCAGTCCGAGAAGACGGTGGGGATCACATTCGACCATATTTTCGCAGAACATCAGAACACTCGTCTGATCATTGCAACCTTTGCGTCTAATGTAGACCGTGTACAGCAGATTATCAACTCTGCGTATAAATATGGCAGAAAAGTTGTAGTAGAAGGGCGCAGTATGGTAAATATCATTTCTACGGCGTCAGAGTTAGGCTACTTGAATGTGCCGGATAATACGTTGATCGAGATAGACCAGATGAAGAACTATCCGCCGGAGAAGATGGTATTGATCACCACAGGCAGCCAGGGAGAATCTATGGCGGCGCTGTCGCGTATGGCGGCGGATGTGCATCGCAAAGTGACAATCCAGCCCAATGATACGATCATTTTCAGCTCGAATCCGATTCCGGGAAATGAAAAATCTGTATCTCGTGTGATCAATGAGTTGTCGGCAAAAGGGGCGGAAGTCATCTTCCAGGATGCGCATGTATCCGGGCATGCTTGTCAGGAAGAGCTAAAGCTTATCTACTCTCTTGTGAAGCCGAAATATGCGATTCCGGTCCACGGAGAGTACAGACATTTAAAAGCAAACGCAGGTATCGCAAGATCTCTGGGAATCCCGAAAGAGAATATATTTATCATCCAATCTGGAGATGTGCTGGAAGTCAGCGAGGAGAAAGCGGAAGTTGTAGATAAGGTGCATACAGGCGCGATCCTTGTAGACGGACTCGGCGTTGGAGACGTAGGAAATATTGTACTGCGTGACAGACAGCATTTGGCGGAGGATGGAATCATGATCGTAGTCCTGACGCTGGAGCGCAGGACGAACCGTCTGCTTGCGGGACCGGATATTGTTTCCAGAGGCTTTGTCTATGTAAGAGAGTCGGAAGGACTTATGGAAGAGGCGAGAAACGTTGTGTCAGACGCCTTGGATACATGTTTGTCCGGAAGAAATACGGACTGGAATAAGATCAAACTGGTGATCCGGGATACTATGAATGATTTCATCTGGAAAAAAACAAAGAGGAAACCAATGGTCATTCCGATTATCATGGATGTGGATGTGTAAGATATGATAGTAGATGAGCGTATCATTACATTCATCAACTCTTTTGAAACGCAGAACAGCGAAATATTAGAAACGATAGAGAAGGAAGCTCTTGCGTCCCGTGTGCCGATCATAAGGAAGGAGATGCAGAGCTTCCTTAAAGTACTTCTGACACTGACTAAGCCTAAAAAGGTGCTGGAAGTAGGGACAGCGGTTGGTTTCTCTGCGTTGTTGATGAGTGAGTATACTCCGGCGGACTGCCGAATAACGACAATTGAAAATTATGAAAAGCGGATTCCGGTGGCAAAGGAAAACTTTCTGCGTGCAGGACAGCAGGATAGGATCATTCTACTGGAAGGCGATGCTGCTGAAGTCTTAAAAAAGTTAAAAGAAAACTATGACTTTATCTTTATGGATGCGGCGAAGGGACAGTATATCCACTATCTTCCAGAGGTATTGCGGCTCCTTGCCAAAGATGGTGTACTGGTTTCGGATAATGTGATGCAGGACGGAGAGATCATTGAGTCCAGATTTGCTGTAGAGCGCAGAAACCGTACGATCCATGCCAGAATGAGAGAATATTTATACGAACTGAAGCATAGAGAAGAATTACTCACTACGATCCTTCCCTTAGGGGATGGCGTGGCAGTCAGTGTAAGAAAGGAAAAGAAAGAATGAGCAGACACCCTGAATTACTAATTCCCGCAAGCAGCCTGGAAGTGCTGAAAACAGCGGTCATATTCGGCGCGGATGCAGTTTATATCGGAGGCGAGGCGTTCGGACTGCGGGCGAAAGCAAAAAATTTTACAATGGAAGAGATGAAAGAAGGCATTGGATTTGCCCATGCCCATGACGTGAAGGTTTATGTGACAGCAAATATTCTCGCCCATAATGAAGATCTGGCGGGAGTCAGAGCATATTTTGAAGAATTAAAAGAGATACAGCCGGATGGACTGATCATTGCAGATCCTGGTGTTTTTGAGATTGCAAAAGAAATATGCCCGGAAATCGAGCGGCATATCAGTACACAGGCAAATAATACAAACTACGGAACCTATCAGTTTTGGTATAAGCAGGGAGCGAGCCGGGTGGTGGCGGCGCGAGAACTGTCTCTGCAGGAGATCAAAGAAATCAGAGCGCAGATTCCGGCGGATCTGGAAATCGAGGCATTTGTCCATGGGGCGATGTGCATATCCTATTCCGGACGCTGCCTGCTCAGCAATTATTTTACCGGCAGAGATGCCAATAAAGGCGCCTGTACGCACCCATGCCGCTGGAAATATGCAGTCGTGGAGGAGACGCGTCCGGGAGAATACATGCCGGTGTATGAAAACGAAAGAGGAACGTATATTTTTAATTCCAAAGATCTGTGTATGATCAGCCATATCCCGGAACTTTTGGACGCAGGCGTGGACAGCTTGAAAATAGAGGGAAGGATGAAAACAGCGCTGTATGTGGCGACTGTGGCAAGAACATACAGGAAAGCGATCGACGATTATCAGAAGGATCCTCGATTGTACGAAAAAAATATGCCTTGGTATTTGGAGCAGATATCCAACTGCACATACCGACAGTTCACTACGGGATTTTTCTTTGGAAAACCGGATGAAAATACCCAGATCTATGACAGCAATACCTATGTAAAGGAATATACGTATCTGGGGATCGTAGAAGAAGCAGTGGGAAACAGCGTTCATATCGAACAGCGCAACAAATTTTCCGTTGGAGAAAAAATCGAGATCATGAAGCCGGACGGAAGAAACATCGAGACGACTGTCAAAAGAATCGCTGACACAGAGGGAAAAGAACAGGAAAGTGCTCCACACCCAAAACAGGAACTAGTGGTAGAACTGGAGCATGCGGCAGAAAAATATGATCTGTTAAGAAGGGCAGAATAAGGAAAGAAGGCATGCAAAAAACCGGAAGGAATTCCTAAATCAAAAGGCTTCTATCCGGTTTTTCTTCATAGGGAAGGATATACTCTTTAAGAATATCATCAAGTGAAAAATCTCCGCAATTTTTCAATGGCGCTTTTTTCAATTCTGGAAACGTAGGAACGGGAAATGCCAAGTTGCCTGGCAATTTCCCGTTGTGTGTATTCTTCTCCGTTATAGAGGCCATACCGCATTTTTAGAACTAATTTTTCCCTGTTGGAAAGTTCGTTTTCTACCTTCTCATAGAGTTTTTGGATATTTTCTTTGAGATATACTTTTTCGGGGACATCAAATTCTCCGGTTTCGATAATATCATATAATTTAATCTCATTGCCTTCCCGGTCTGTGCCGATCGGTTCATAGAGGGAAATTTCTTTGTTTGTTTTCTTTTTCGCCCGCAGATACATGAGTATTTCATTTTCTATACAGCGGGAAGCATAAGCGGCAAGTCTGTTGCCCTTAGCGGGATTGAAGGTGACGACCGACTTGATCAGACCAATCGTCCCGATGGAGAGAAGATCTTCCGGATCCTCATCAAGAGACTGGTATTTTTTTATGACATGGGCGACAAGACGCAGATTACGTTCGATCAATATGTGCTTTGCCTGAAGATCTCCTTCTGTATATTTTTGGATGTAATATTTTTCTTCGGAAGGAGTAAGGGGAGTGGGAAATGATTTCAAGGGAAACACCTCTAAGCACATTTGATATAGTTTATGAGGCAACGCTGGAATTGGTGCTTTTCCAATGAAAAGAAGGACAGAGAAAAAAGTTTTATAATAAATTATAATGATTTTCTTGACATGTAAAGTAAATATAGACTATCATATACATACGTTCTCGGAGAGGTTCCTTTCCGGTGATCTTGCCTTTTTGTAAGGTATCAGGCCGATTCGGTCAAGTTTCAGATTTGTTACTTATATCGTTTGAGGTGTTTTCTATGCTATTCATGCAGGTATATCAAAATGCATGCGTTTGATGCGTGGCTTATCTGCTATACAGGTTTTCTCATCCGGAGGAAATTATGAGTGTAAGTACAGTATTTACCGCGGCAGTCAGAGGACTTGGCGTGGAGTTTATCCGTGTGGAGGCGGATATAAGCAATGGACTTCCGGTATTCCATATGGTGGGGTACCTTTCATCGGAAGTAAAAGAAGCGGCGGAGCGAGTGCGGACTGCGATAAAAAATACGGGGATAGAATATCCGCCGAAGAAGACAGTGATCAACCTTTCCCCGGCTACGATACGAAAAAAGGGAGCTTCTTTTGATCTGCCAATCGCGACAGCGGTTCTGACTGCGCTGGGGAAGATACCACAGGAGAGACTAAAAAGTACGCTGCTTATCGGAGAACTGGGACTGGATGGAAGAGTTTTAAAAGTACCGGGTATTCTGCCGATCGTAACAGAGGCGAAAAAGATACAAATAAAGACCTGTATCCTGCCGAAAGAAAATGCGGCGGAAGGCGCTCTTACAGGCGGCGTGGAGATAATCGGGGTAGAGACGCTGGAAGAGGTATATAGATATTTGAAAGGAGAGAAACAACTCCTTCCCTTTACGAAAAGCGCAGAAGATCAAAGAGAATGCCTGGGGCAGGAAATATTGGATTTTGCGGATATACAAGGGCAGGAAGTTGTGAAAAGGGCAGCGCAGATCGCCGTTGCCGGCGGACATAACCTTCTGTTGGTAGGTCCTCCGGGAAGTGGAAAATCTATGACGGCAAAGCGGATATCGACGATCCTGCCGCCTATGTCATTTAAAGAAAGTGTAGAGGTGACGAAGATATATAGCATAGCAGGACTTGTGGATACGGAACGTCCTCTTCTTGAAAAACGGCCTTTCCGCAGTGTGCATCATACGGCCACGAAGGCGGCTCTGACAGGAGGGGGTGTGATCCCCTCGCCGGGAGAGATTAGTCTGTCGCATGGAGGCGTTTTGTTTCTGGATGAGCTTCCTGAATTTAAAAAATCTGTTCTGGAAGTGCTGCGCCAACCTTTGGAGGAGAAGAAGATTGAAATCAACCGTGTGCATGGAAGCTATACCTTTCCAGCGGATTTTATGTTAGTTGCGGCGATGAATCCATGCCCCTGCGGATGTTATCCAGATATGGAACGGTGTACGTGTACACCGGCACAGATACAGAATTATTTAGGCAGGATCAGTCAGCCATTTCTTGACCGTATAGATATATGTGTCGAGGCACCGCGAGTCACGTATGAGGAACTGACTGAAAAAAAGAAGACGGAAACGTCTGCAGACATGAGGCAGAGGATCATAAAAGCAAGAAAGATACAGAAAAAAAGGTTTGCGAGGCAAGGTTTAGGAATTTATACAAACGGCAGCATGGGAATGAAAGAGACAGAACAGTTTTGTCCTTTGGATCAGACGGGACGGGCTATTTTAGAACAAGCATTTGAGACAATGAAACTGACGGCACGTTCTTATCACAAAATACTGAAAGTTGCCCGTACGATCGCGGATATGGAGGCGAATGAAAAGATTTGCGCGAGACATCTGACAGAGGCGATCGGATATCGAACGCTGGATAAAAAATATTGGGGAAGGTGATGGGAAATGATAGAAGCAGGAAGAGAATATGAATATTGGCTGGCACGTATAAAGCATTTATCCAATCAGAAAAAGTGTCTCCTGCACACACAATTTGCGTCGGCAGAGAAGGTATATTATATAGAAGAAACAGAGATAAAAAAAGTGTCGTTTTTAAATGAAAAAGAACAAAATACGGTCATACAGGCGCAAAAAGAAAAGAATTTGAAAGATATGTATGATAGGATAAAAAGCATGGGGATCAGGGTGATCACTTGTTTTATGGACACGTATCCACAAAAGTTAAAAGAAATCACAGATTTTCCATATGTACTGTATGTAAAAGGAAATCTGCCGGATGAAACGAAGAAACAGGCAGCCATTGTAGGAGCGCGCAGGTGTACTCCCTACGGGGAAAAATATGCACTTGAATTTGGAAAAAAATTAGCGGAATATGGTGTGGAGATCATAAGCGGATTGGCCAGAGGAATCGACGGAATGGGGCAAAGAGGCGCTTTGCTTGGCGCAGGAAAGACATTTGCGGTGCTTGGGTCAGGTGTGGATGTCTGTTATCCGAAGGAACATATGGGATTATATGTGGATATTTTAGAGCAGGGAGGAGGAATCATATCGGAACAGCCGCCGGGCACGCCGCCTCTTGCCCATTATTTTCCTATGAGAAACCGGATCATAAGTGGTCTGGCAGACAGCATACTGGTGATCGAAGCAAGAAAACGCAGTGGATCTTTGATCACGGCAGATATGGCGCTGGAGCAGGGAAAGGATATTTATGCGCTTCCGGGCCCTGTAAACAGTCATTTGAGCGAGGGATGCAATCAGCTGATAAGACAGGGAGCAGGTGTCCTTCTGTCGCCGGAAATGCTGTTGGAAGAAATGGGAGTGCAGATGTTATCTGAAAGTAAAAATCTATACAAAAATGAAAAAACGCTTGAAAGTCCGGAAAATATGGTGTATAGTTGTGTCGGTCTGTATCCCAAGAGTATCAGCCGTTTAGTGGAAGAAACGAAACTTGGAAGTGAAGAACTGTTGCAAATACTGGTATCTTTGGAATTGCAGGGCTTTATCAGAGAAATATCGAAAAACTATTATATAAAGATCAAATAGACATAAATTGCCAATGGAGGAGTAGTATTTTATGGCGCATTATCTTGTAATCGTGGAGTCACCGGCGAAGGTAAAGACAATCAAAAAATTTCTGGGGAGCAGTTACACGGTAGATGCCTCTCAGGGACATGTGCGGGATCTGCCCAAAAGCCAGTTAGGCGTGGATGTGGAGCATGATTATGACCCGAAATATATTACCATACGCGGAAAAGGTGATATTCTGGCAAAATTAAGAAAAGAAGCAAAAAAAGCAGACAAGGTATATCTTGCGACTGACCCGGACCGGGAGGGGGAAGCAATCTCATGGCATCTGGCGGCGGCATTGAAGTTAGACTCCAAGAAAATGCGCAGGATCACATTCAATGAAATTACAAAAAATGCCGTGAAAGCATCTTTAAAGCATCCGCGGGACATAGATATGAATCTGGTGGACGCGCAGCAGGCGCGCCGTGTATTAGACCGGATGGTGGGGTATCGGATCAGCCCGCTTCTCTGGGCAAAGGTAAAGAGAGGTTTAAGTGCCGGGAGAGTACAGTCTGTAGCTCTCCGTCTGATCGCGGATCGGGAAGAAGAAATAGATGCGTTTATACCGGAAGAATATTGGAGCCTGGATGCGATTCTTAAGGTAGAAGGAGAAAAACGACCGCTGACGGCAAAGTTCTATGGAACAGAGAAAGAGAAAATAACGATCCATTCAGAAGAAGAGATGGATAAGATCAGGAAAGAATTAGAAAAAGAGCACTTTTCTATTACAAATATCAAGCAAAGTGAAAGGCTGAGAAAAGCGCCTCTTCCATTTACGACAAGTACGCTGCAGCAGGAGGCGGCAAAGGCGTTGAATTTTGGTACGCAAAAGACGATGCGGATCGCGCAGCAGTTGTATGAGGGGATCGATATCAAAGGAAATGGAACAGTGGGCGTTATCACTTATCTGCGTACGGATTCTACCAGGATCGCAGAAGAGGCAGATGCAGCGGCAAGAGAGTATATTGCCGAGACCTATGGAAAAGAATATGTGATAGAACAAACAGGGACAAAGAAGACAGAGAAAAAGATCCAGGATGCTCATGAGGCGATCCGTCCTACAGATATTACGAGAACACCAGCTTCTTTAAAAGAGTCTCTCTCCAGAGATCAGTTTCGTCTGTATCAGCTGATATGGAAGCGGTTTGCGGCAAGCAGGATGCAGCCGGCCCGATACGAGACAACGGCAGTAAAGATCGGCGCCGGGAAATATGTCTTTACAGTAACAACGTCCAAGATCGCGTTCCAGGGATTTCGCTCGGTCTATACAGAGGCAGATGAAGAAAAGGAAGAGAACAATGTACTGGTAGGCGGACTAAAGGAAGACTCTCGCCTGGAAAAGGAGGAGTTTGATGCCAAACAGCACTTTACACAGCCCCCTGCGCATTATACGGAGGCGACGCTTGTCAAGGCTTTAGAGGAACTCGGCATCGGCAGACCGAGTACGTATGCGCCTACGATCTCGACCATCCTGGGCAGACGTTATATTACCAAAGAGGCGAAAAATCTATATATCACAGAAATAGGTGAAGTTGTCAACAGTATTATGAAACGCTCCTTCCCGAGTATAGTGGATGTGAATTTCACAGCGAATATGGAAGGCCTTCTGGATATGGTGGAAGAAGGAAAAGTAGCATGGAAAGATGTCATACGAAACTTTTATCCGGATTTAAATGAGGCCGTTAATACAGCGGAGAAAGAGTTGGAAAGTGTGAAGATTGAAGACGAGGTGACAGATGTCGTTTGCGAGGAATGTGGACGCAATATGGTCATCAAATACGGTCCTCATGGCAAATTCCTGGCTTGTCCCGGTTTTCCTGAATGCCGGAATACGAAGCCATATCTTGAAAAGATCGGAGTTGCGTGTCCTTTATGCGGCAAAGAGGTTGTGATCCGCAAGACGAAGAAAGGACGAAAATATTACGGGTGTGAAAATAATCCGGAGTGTGAATTTATGTCATGGCAGAAGCCATCCAAAGAAAAATGCCCGGAATGTGGAAAATACATGGTGGAAAAGGGAAATAAGTTAGTTTGTTCGGATGAAAAGTGTGGATATGTCCGAGAATTGAAAAAGATTTAATGAATTGTATTGAAAATTCAGAAATTATATGATAACATATGCTTGTCTAGTGAATTGATGGGTTTTGTATATACAATTGGTTTGGAGGAAATGATGAGCGTACAGTTATTAGATAAGACAAGAAAGATTAATAAACTGCTGCACAACAATAATTCTAGTAAGGTGGTTTTTAATGACATATGTGCTGTCCTTACAGAAATTTTAGATTCCAGTGTTCTTGTTGTCAGTAAGAAAGGGAAGATCCTTGGCGTTAGTAAATGCAATACAGTAGACGAGATACACGAATTGATCACAGAGTCAGTCGGCGCGCATATCGACAGTATGCTCAATGAGCGTCTGCTGAATATTCTTTCCACAAAGGAAAATGTCAATCTGGAAACGCTGGGCTTCTCGGCAGAGGCGGCGCAGGGTTATCAGGCGATCGTTACACCGATCAATATTGCGGGGGAACGTCTGGGTACACTGTTTATCTATAAGCAGACGGATATGTATTCTATAGACGATATTATTTTAAGCGAATACGGGACGGCTGTTGTGGGACTTGAGATGCTGCGTTCTGTCAATGAGGAAAGCGCGGAGGAGACGCGGAAAGAACACATTGTACAGTCTGCGATCAGCACGCTTTCTTTTTCGGAGTTGGAGGCGATCATCCATATTTTTGAAGAACTGGACGGAACAGAAGGTATCCTGGTCGCAAGCAAGGTGGCTGACCGGGTAGGAATTACTCGTTCTGTGATCGTCAATGCGCTGCGCAAATTCGAGAGCGCAGGCGTGATCGAATCCCGATCTTCGGGGATGAAAGGAACGTATATAAAAGTTTTGAACGATTATGTATTTACAGAGTTAGAAAAAATTAAAAAAGAACGTATGTGATATACAAGAAAAGAAGGGGTATCAGAATAGACTGATACCCCTTATGTGACAGAAGGAGGGACGAGGATGTACGAAGGAAATCCGGTAGACTTAAAGATGGAAAAGGTGATATCGGCAGATGGAATCTTTGACGAAGTGACACATCAGTGCCGCGTTTTAAGATATGATCTGGAAGAAGACGAGATGTTTTTGGAATTAAAGGAGAAAGACCTGACTGCTATTTCACTGGACGCGAAATATAGATGCTATATTTCAGCGAGAACTGAACTGTTGTACTGCACGGGTGTCGTGAAAGAGAGGTATCAGTCTGAAAACAGAAATATATTGAGATTTAGGATTGAAAATGGATTCTACAGTGTGCATGAAACGGGAAGAGGTTAAATGAATATAAACTAATTATAAAATTTAGAAACTCTGTTGACAAATAGTCAGCAGAGTGCTATTTTATATTCATGAGGTTAGCACTCAGTACAAATGAGTGCTAATAAAAGGCATAAAGCAAAAATTAAGGAGGAATTACTATGAAGTTAGTACCATTGGGTGACAAAATTGTGTTAAAACAGTTAGAAGCAGAAGAAACAACAAAATCAGGCATCGTTTTACCTGGGCAGGCAAAGGAAAAGCCGCAGGAAGCAGAAGTTATAGCTGTAGGACCTGGTGGAATCATAGATGGAAAAGAAGTGACAATGCAGGTGAAAGCAGGGGATAAAGTTATTTATTCCAAATATGCGGGAACAGAAGTAGAGTTGGAAGGCGACAGTTATATTATCGTAAAACAGAATGATATACTTGCGATCGTAGAATAAAGCCTGAAAATTGAAGTGAAAGAATCAATACTGAGAAAATAAAAAAGGAGATGCTTAAAAATGGCAAAGGAAATCAAATATGGAGCTGAAGCCAGAGCAGCGTTGGAAAAAGGTGTAAATCAGCTGGCAGATACAGTAAGTGTAACATTGGGACCAAAAGGAAGAAATGTCGTACTGGATAAATCTTTTGGCGCACCGCTTATTACAAATGACGGTGTAACGATCGCGAAAGAGATCGAACTGGAAGATGGTTTTGAAAATATGGGAGCACAGCTGATCAGAGAAGTTGCTTCTAAGACAAATGACGTAGCAGGTGACGGAACGACAACAGCAACTGTTCTGGCGCAGGCAATGGTAAACGAAGGAATGAAGAACCTGGCAGCAGGCGCAAATCCGATCGTACTGCGCAAAGGTATGAAAAAAGCAACTGACAAAGCTGTAGAGGCGATTGCGGCGATGAGCAGTAAGGTAAAAGACAAAGAGCAGATCGCAAGAGTTGCAGCTGTTTCTTCAGGTGATGAGTCTGTAGGACAGATGGTAGCAGACGCTATGGAAAAAGTTTCTAACGACGGCGTTATCACGATTGAAGAATCCAAGACGATGCATACAGAATTGGATCTGGTAGAAGGTATGCAGTTCGACCGCGGATACATTTCAGCATATATGGCAACAGACATGGAGAAAATGGAAGCCAACTTAGAAGATCCATATATCCTGATCACAGATAAAAAGATTTCCAGTATCCAGGATCTATTGCCTTTGTTGGAACAGGTTGTACAATCAGGCGCGAAACTTCTGATCATTGCAGAGGATATCGAAGGCGAAGCACTTAGTACACTGATCATAAATAAACTGCGTGGAACATTCAACGTAGTTGCTGTAAAGGCACCTGGATATGGAGACAGAAGAAAAGAAATGCTGCAGGATATTGCGATTCTGACAGGCGGCCAGGTGATTTCCGAAGAACTCGGACTTGATCTGAAAGAAACGACAATGGAACAGCTTGGACGTGCAAAATCTGTAAAAGTACAGAAAGAAAATACTGTGATCGTAGACGGATGCGGCGATAAACAAGCGATAGAAGATCGTGTCGCACAGATCAAAAGAGGAATTGAAGAGACAACTTCAGACTTTGACAGAGAAAAATTACAGGAAAGATTGGCTAAACTTGCCGGTGGTGTTGCAGTGATCCGCGTAGGCGCTGCTACAGAGACAGAGATGAAAGAAGCAAAACTGCGAATGGAAGACGCGCTGAACGCAACAAGAGCAGCAGTTGAGGAAGGAATCATCGCAGGAGGCGGTTCCGCTTATATCCATGCGGCAAAAGAAGTGGAAAAGATGGCGGAAGAACTGGATGGAGATGAAAAGACAGGCGCTAAGATCATCTTGAAAGCTTTGGAAGCTCCATTGTATCACATTGTTACAAACGCAGGTCTGGAAGGTTCTGTGGTCATCAATAAGGTAAGAGAAGAAAAACCAGGAATGGGATTTGACGCATATAAAGAAGAATATGTAGATATGGTAAAAGAAGGAATCTTGGATCCGGCGAAGGTTACAAGAAGTGCCCTGCAGAATGCGACAAGCGTTGCGTCTACACTGCTCACAACAGAATCCGTCGTTTCTACGATCAAAGAAGATACACCTGCTATGCCAGCTGGCGGAGCGGGCGGCATGGGAATGATGTAATCTATTTCCCGAAAGCAGATAAGAAAAAGAAAGAGAAAGAGAAGTCTAAAACAGGCTTCTCTTTTTTTGAAATCTGGCAGAATAGCAAGGAAATTTTCTTTTATAAGCAGGGCTTCATAATAGAGTTTAAAAATTCTCAATATCAAATAGAGATACCGTGCGGCAATCTATTGACAATTACTTTGAATTTTTGTACCATATCAGATAAACCAAAGTTGTACATATTTGAGAAAGAGAGGAAGAGAAAACATGGGAAAAATTATCGGAGAAGGTATTACATTTGACGATGTGCTCCTGGTACCGGCATATTCAGAAGTAATTCCAAACGAGGTGGATCTGTCTACAAATCTGACAAAGAAAATAAAATTAAATATCCCAATGATGAGTGCCGGCATGGATACTGTTACAGAACATCGTATGGCGATCGCGATGGCGAGACAGGGCGGGGTCGGCATTATCCATAAAAATATGGCGATCGAGCAGCAGGCAGAAGAAGTGGATAAAGTAAAACGCTCGGAGAACGGTGTTATCACCGACCCATTTTTCCTTTCCCCGGAACATACATTAGGCGATGCAAATGATTTGATGGCAAAATTCCGTATTTCAGGAGTACCGATCACAGAAGGCAGAAAACTGGTTGGAATCATCACAAACCGTGATTTAAAGTTTGAAGAAGATTTTTCAAAGAAGATCAAGGAGTCCATGACATCAGAAGGACTCATTACGGCGCAGGAAGGAATCACGTTGGATGAGGCGAAGAAAATTCTTGCCAAAGCAAGAAAAGAGAAACTTCCGATCGTAGATGCAGAGGGCAATTTAAAAGGCCTGATCACGATAAAGGATATTGAAAAGCAGATCAAATATCCTTTGTCTGCTAAAGATTCTCAAGGGCGTCTGCTCTGCGGAGCTGCTATCGGTATCACGGCAAATTGTCTGGAGCGTGTAAGCGAACTGGTAAAAGCAAAAGTAGATGTGGTTGTCATGGATTCCGCGCATGGACATTCTGCTAATGTGCTGCATACAGTCCGTATGGTGAAGGAAAAGTATCCGGATCTGCAGGTGATTGCAGGAAATGTAGCGACAGGAGAGGCGACAAAAGCCTTGATCGAAGCAGGGGCGGATGCAGTAAAGGTTGGGATCGGACCAGGTTCTATCTGTACGACACGTGTAGTTGCAGGTATCGGCGTACCGCAGATTACGGCTGTTATGGATTGTTACGAGGCAGCAAAAGAATATGGCGTGCCGATCATTGCAGATGGAGGTATCAAATATTCTGGTGACATGACGAAAGCGATCGCAGCGGGCGCGAATGTCTGTATGATGGGAAGTATCTTTGCCGGATGTGATGAAAGTCCGGGAACATTTGAACTTTTCCAAGGCAGAAAGTATAAAGTATACCGTGGAATGGGCTCTATCGCGGCCATGGAAAATGGAAGCAAAGACCGTTATTTCCAGGAAAACGCAAAGAAACTGGTACCTGAAGGCGTAGAAGGACGAGTTGCGTATAAGGGAACAGTGGAAGATACGGTGTTCCAGCTTATGGGTGGGATCCGTTCCGGTATGGGATACTGCGGCGCTCACACGATCGAAGAATTAAAGGAAAGCGGAAAATTTATCAAGATTTCTGCGGCGTCCTTAAAAGAGAGCCATCCACACGACATCCATATTACAAAAGAAGCTCCAAACTACAGTGTGGACGAGTAGGGTAAATAGATAAGAAAAGAAGATAAGGAAAACATGGAAAGGAGAGATCCTGCAGGCGGCACAGAGCCTGCAAGGTCTCTTCTTGCTTGGCGGAGTTTATTTTTTGAAATTAGTTTCGATGGAAGGAAGTTATGGAAAGTGCGGAGATTTTGCTGTGAAGGAGTATACTGCGTGGAAAGACAACGGAAGAAAATAAAGAGAGAATATATCGCAGGTCTCTGAAAAGGAAAATGAATTTAAGAAATTCTTATAAAATCGTGTGTACAAAATGTGCTAATATAGAGGCAGATTAAGCGACTAAGGGGCATACAAATGAAAAGAAAGAAATACAGCAGAAATACATACAGATACAGTAAAAGGAAGAAGCAGTTGTATACGAAGATTGGATTGTGTGTACTGCTTATCCTTACCCTGCTTTCTATCCTGTATGCTTGTATAGGCAAGCAGAATAAAGACAATACAGGTATCCGCGTAGATGCGTCGAAGCCGGAGATCGACGTACAGCTTTTAGATGTCAATGAGTATTCCAGACCGGGAATAGAGTCAGACGGCATTACCGGCATTGTGATTCATTATACTGCCAATCCGGGCTCCACTGCCCAGGAAAACAGAGATTATTTTAATGGATTAAAAGACAGCGGTGAAACATCTGTGAGCAGCAATTTTGTGATCGGGTTGGAAGGGGAGATCATCCAATGTGTCCCCACCTGGGAAGTTGCGTATGCATCCAATGAGAGAAATAGGGATACAGTATCCATAGAATGTTGTCATCCAGATAAGAGCGGGGAATTTACAAAGGAAACGTATCGTTCGACGGTACAGCTTACCGCATGGCTGTGTGAGAAATTCGGGCTTACTGAAAACGAAGTGATCCGGCATTATGATGTGACAGGCAAGAACTGTCCAAAGTACTTTGTGGAAAATGAGAAGGCGTGGGAACTATTCAAAGGAGATGTAAAGGCCGCTATGGAAAGGTCGGAAGAAGGTGCGAAATAGGTAGACGCAAAAGGCAGCTGTGCTCTATATATCTGGGAGCGGATGTTGGTGACGGATGTTAGAGGAATATTTCTTGCTATCACATACAAAAGTTGTTATAATATGTTAGATTGCTAGTTCGTGCCCTGGCGGCAGTAGGAGTTAGCGCAGCAGGCGGACAGCAAATACAGGCGGCTGGTCGTAAGATAAGATCTGCTTTGCCGGAAAAGGAAGAAAGAGATGAATGATTTAGAGATGTACCGGGAGCAGCTGGCGATCTGCGACGATAAGATCATAGATGCTCTGGTCGAGAGAAATGCTGTGATAGAGAAGATCATGGCATATAAGGAAAAATATGGAATGACCGTTTTACAGCCTGCACAGGAAGAAAAGCAGGAAAAACGGCGAAGAGAAAAGCTTGCGGGGAATAAATACCAGGAAGAGATACAGGATGTTTTTAAAAGGATCATGCGCAGCAGCAAAAGGATCCAGGCGAGAAAACTGTTTCATTATAATATCGTTTTGATCGGTTTTATGGGAGCAGGAAAATCCACGGTATCAGATTATCTGAGTACGGTGTTTGCCATGCGCCTGATAGAAATGGATCAGGTGATAGAAGAACAAGAAGAAATGAGTATTTCGGATATTTTTGCCACATATGGTGAAGAATATTTTCGAGGATTGGAGACAAAACTCTTAAAAGAGCTGCAGACAGGAACAAATTGTGTCATTTCCTGTGGGGGCGGGGCCGCCCTGCGTGAGGAAAATGTCAAAGAGATGAAGAAAAATGGCAGGGTGGTTCTTTTGACTGCCAGTCCGCAGACTGTGTATGAACGAGTAAAGGGCTGCGACGACCGTCCTGTGCTTGCCGGCCGCAATAACGTAGAAGCGATCGCGGAGATGATGGAGATGCGGCGGGAAAAATATGAGGCGGCTGCAGACGTAGTCATCCAGACGGATCATAAGACAGTATTGCAGATATGTGAAGAAATCATTACAAAATTGATGGAGTTAGATGAGAAGTAATGTTTGAACGTTTTTTTCCGGATGTGTATATGGAATCGACATATGCCGTCCCATTTGAAAAGTTGTATGAAGAAGGTATAAGAGGAGTCATATTTGATATAGACAATACACTGGTACCGCACGGCGCGCCGGCGGACGAGCGTGCGGAAGATTTGTTCGCGCGGCTGAAAGGCATCGGGTTTTCGACTTGCCTTATATCCAATAATCAAGAGCCTCGTGTAAAGATGTTCAATCAGAACATTGGAACGGATTATATATATAATGCCCATAAGCCGTCCACGAAAAATTATGTCAAGGCTATGGAGATCATGGGAACAGACAGGACAAATACGGTCTTTATCGGAGATCAGTTATTTACAGATGTATGGGGAGCTAAGCGTGCGGGAATACGCAATATCTTGGTGAAACCGCTCCATCCGAAAGAAGAGATACAGATCGTTTTGAAAAGATACCTGGAAAAAGTGGTTTTACATTTTTACGAGAAGAAAATGCGCAGATGAGAATCGCAGAAAGTGCAGAAAACAAAAAAAGCTTGAAAAAAGAAGCAAACTATTATAGAATTATAAACAGTCGATAGTAGGAGAACGCATAGGAATGCGTGGTTGAAGGAGGATTACGAATGATTTCAGCAGGAGATTTTAAAAATGGTGTGACCGTTGAGATAGACGGAAATATTTATCAGATCTTAGAGTTCCAGCATGTAAAGCCTGGAAAAGGAGCGGCGTTCGTTAGAACAAAATTAAAAAATATCATCAGCGGAGGAGCAGTGGAGAAAACTTTCCGCCCGACAGAAAAGTTTCCGAAGGCGCACATTGATAGGAAAGATATGCAGTATCTGTACAACGACGGAGATCTGTATAACTTCATGGATGTAGAGACATATGATCAGATCGCGCTGAACACAGAAGTTGTAGGAGACGCATTGAAATTTGTAAAGGAAAACGAGACAGTAAAGATCTGTTCACATAATGGCAATGTATTTTCTGTAGAGCCGCCATTGTTTGTAGAACTGGCGATCACAGAGACAGAACCTGGATTCAAGGGTGATACGGCGCAGGGGGCTACAAAGCCGGCTGTAGTAGAAACCGGGGCAACTGTTATGGTTCCGCTGTTTTGTGAAACAGGAGATGTCCTGAAGATCGATACACGTACAGGCGAATATCTCTCAAGAGTATAATAGAATATAAAAAGATATATCGACAGCGTCCTGCCAGTGAAAACAAGCAGGGCGTTGTTTTTCGATAGGAGAAATTTTTCACTATGATAGAATAGAAAAATCGGAATACAACAAAATGTTGCACAAAGTAGGATTGTTTTTTGTAAGCATGTCTTTTATAATTAAAATTACCCGTTAGATTCAATTCAAATAAGATGCAAATCATAAGTATCTGTTGGCACAGATCGTGCCGGTTTTCTCAAAGTAAAAAGATGAACGCGCAAAAGGAAAGGAGCAGTATGGAATATCAGGAATTTGTGCGTGCAGTGAAAGAAGAAGTAAACAGAAAATTAGAAGGAGGGATGAAAGCCGTCATTTATAAGGCAGTAAAAAATAATGGAAAAGAAAAGAGTGGTCTTCTGATAGAGACACCGGGGATCAATATTTCTCCTACGATCTATCTGGAAGAGTTCTATGAAGAGTTTGAAGAGGGGGAATCCTTGGAAAAAATCGCGGTGGAGATCGTATATTTTTATGAAAAAGTACGATGTGAACATTCCTGGGATCCTGAAGAGATAAGAACATATGACAGCGTAAAGAAAAAGATTGCGTTTAAACTGATCAATACAGAAAAAAATAAAGAACTCTTAAAGCTGGCGCCGCATATTTCCATGTTAGATCTTTCAATCGTTTTTTACGTGCTTTTGGAGATAACAGAGTATGGCAGCGCGACAATGCTGCTGTATAACGACCACCTGAACAGATGGAACGTAAGTGTGGGCAGGATATGGGAAGACGCGCGGAAAAACGTGCTGACATTACTTCCCGCACAGTTTTTTACTATGCGTAGTATATTGCAGGGAGACATGGAAAAAGAGGAGTGCACAGGAAACCAGAAAGGACAGGATCTGCTGCAGCATGACAGTCTGGAGAGAGACTGCATGTATGTACTTTCGAACCGCGTTCGCAATCTGGGGGCTGCGTGCATCCTGTATCCGAAGATGCTGGAGAGGATAGGAGGGATATTGGAGGAAGATTATTATATCCTGCCAAGCAGCATACATGAAGTGGTGATCGTGCCGGCATCTAAAGGGACACATTCGGAAGAAATGAGCAAAATGGTAAAAGAGATCAATGGAACGCAGGTCCTTGCGGAAGAAATTTTAAGCGATCACGCGTATTTTTATGAATGTTCAAAGAAAAAGCTGAAAGGTTGCTCTTTACAATCTGCTGGAATTATGCTAGGATAATTAAGGTTACTCTGTTGGGATAAAAACATACAGGGTGCTGCTTTTTATACGTCTGTAGCTCAGTGGATAGAGCAATGCCCTCCGGAGGCATGTGCGGCGGTTCGATCCCGCCCAGACGTGTATTTTTTATGTCTGTAAGCGGAAAGAAAAAAAGAAAGCACATGTTGGAAAGGGGCAGAAGGATGAGAGGGTATAAACAAGCATTTCAAAAAGCATTTCCTTACACGATTCCTGTATTGACGGGATATTTGTTTATTGGCATTGCTTTTGGCGTGATGTACGCAGAAAAAGGGTATTCTGCCTTGTGGGCGGTGCTGATGAGCGTGTTGGTATATGCCGGTTCAGGACAATATCTGGCGGTGAATTTTTTTGTGCCGGGCGTTTCTTTTCTACATGTTGCGTTTATGACATTGATGGTAAATATACGACACATATTTTATGGACTCTCTTTGTTAGATACATTCCACCACATGGGAAAGAAGAGGTGGTATATGATTTTTTCTTTGACAGATGAGACATACTCTCTTTTGTGTACGGTTAAGATACCAAAGGAAGTAGAAGAAGATAAGTTTTTGTTTGCCATCGCTCTTTTGGATCAGAGCTACTGGGTGATCGGTTCGGCGATCGGCGGTGTATTAAAAAACGTGCTTCCCTTTAATGCAGAAGGAATTGAGTTTGCTATGACAGCCTTATTCGTGGTGATTTTTATAGAGCAGTGGATGGAGAAGAAAAACAGGATTCCAGCTGCGATTGGAGTGACGGCAGCGTTTGTATGTCTTCAGATCTTTGGAAGCGCAAACTTTGTATTTCCGACCATGCTGCTGTGCATATTGATACTTTTTGTGTCCAGAAAGCAGCTTTCAAAGGAGGCGGGGATATGCCAGTAAATGCGGGAACTTCTATTTTGATCATTCTGGTAGTGTCTGTGACGACATTTTGTACGAGGGTAGTGCCCTTTCTTGTATTTCCGAAAGGAAAGAAGATCCCTGCGGTCGTAGAGTATCTGGGTAAGGTGCTGACGCCTGCGGTGATCGGTATGCTGGTCGTGTATTGTCTGAAAGACACGGCCATAGCAGCTTCGCCGCATGGCATGCCGGAAGCGGCGGCAGTATTGGCTGTGGCAGTGCTGCATATTTGGAAGAGAAATAATTTGTTGAGTATAGGCGTGGGAACAGTGCTGTATATGTTTTTGATACAAGTGGTCTTTTAAGCATAAGTAAAAGGTGATAAAAGAAAAGCGGAGAAGATATACCCGAATAGGAAGTATCTTCTCCACTTTTGTTTATGCACCTGGCAGCGTGCGTTTCTAGCGGAAAATCATATAAGATTAATTTTCTTTTTCATAATGTAGTAGGTGGCAATATACTCCGGTATGGCAGTGATCGTTACTAAAAATACGCCAAGTCCAATACTGGAAAACAGGTAATGGGCGGCGGTGTCTCCGATCAGTACATTGTTGGCATTTGGGAAAAGCCCAAAGAGTATCATGAAGATAAAAGAAAACATCTGTATAACAAAGGTGAGCACAAAATAGGCAATAATAGAACAGAGGATCCTGTGCCCGGGGAAAAGCTGTCCGATCGCAACAGATACATAGATCATAATGACAGAGGCGACCGTGCTGAATAGTGTAAACAGACATAGATATAACGCAAAGGAGGAAAGCGGCATGCCAAGTGCCTCTGTCATCTCCGGCGCGATCTGTACATATAAGGAAGTTACATTATTACCCGTCACAAGAATAATCAGCCCCAAAAAACATAAAAGAATATCTGCGATGCACCAGATGGTACCGGAGATGATCTTGCTCCACAGCTGCACAAGCGGTGTAGCAGGCAAAGTCCAGGTGAGATAACCTTCATCTGTAAACAGATTTTTATAAAATCGGACAGTAATAACTGCGCAGGTGGCGAAAGATGCCCCCACGAGCAAAAGCGTAAAGAATGTGATAAAGATTGCCAGTGAAGCGCCCAGGGCTTCAGTGGGGGCGTTAAAATCCACCCCGTTCAGTATAAAGCGTCCCAGGATACACGCGAACAACAAAATGGCGTGTACAATAAGGATGATTTTGTAACCATATTTTAAATCGTATTTTACAAGTTTCCCTAGCATCTGAATACCTCCCGGAATAATGCGTCGACCGATTTTCCTCTCTGTGAGCGTATTTCATCGACAGTGGCATTTAAAGCAAGCTGACCACACTGTAAAAATACAACTCTGTCTAATACGTTCTCAATGTCCGAAATGAGATGAGTAGAGATCAGTATGGTGGCGTTTTCGTTATAATTAGTCAAAATCGTCTGGAGGATATAATCTCTTGCGGCAGGATCTACACCTCCGATGGGCTCATCCAGGATATATAGATCGGCGTCACGGCTCATGACGAGGACGAGCTGTACTTTTTCCTTTGTGCCTTTAGAAAGAGAACGTAGTCGGGTGTGTGTGTCGATCCCCAGATCTTTCAGCATAGAGGCTGCGCGCGCGGGGTTAAAATTGTCGTAAAAATCGACATAATATGCGAGAATGTCGTCTACTCGCATGTGTGTGTTTAAATAATTTCTTTCCGGAAGATAGGAGACGATCTTTTTTGTCTCTACGCCCGGAGACATGCCGTTGATCATGATGGTTCCGTTCGTAGGAGTTAAAAGTCCGTTTGCTAACTTGATCAGTGTTGTTTTGCCGCTTCCGTTGGGCCCGAGCAGCCCTACGATCTGCCCTCTCTCCAATGTTAGATCCAGATTAGAGAGCGCGAAAAAATTGCCGTATTTTTTTGTCAGACCCTGGCACTCTAAAATTGGTTTCATTGTTTCTCCCCCTTTAATGCATCCTGTATCATATGAAGCGTTTCTTCGTCCCCAAAACCCAGTTGGTGCATTTTCTCGAAAAATTGTCGGATATGTTCTGCTGCAAGCTGCATTTTCATTTTTTTGAGCATAACTTCATCTTCTGTGATAAACCGCCCGCTTGTTCTCTGGGAATATACAAGACCGCTGCGTTCTAGTTCTGAAAGGGCTTTCTGCATAGTGTTGGGATTCACAGCGGCGTCTAAAGCCAGATCGCGGACAGAAGGAATTTTGTCGCCGGGTTTATAAATCCCGGAAATGATATCTTGTTGGATGCGTTCCATCAATTGTAGATAAATAGGACGGTCATCATCTAAATCCCATGGCATCTGCGTCACCTCGTTTTCTTACTATCTGTACTATACATATAGTACAATCATACAATGAAAGGGGGGGGGCTGTCAACAGATATTTACACAAATTATGCCGTTTGTTCATTCCTTTTCATGAGCGTTTATAATATGCTGTTTGAGCTGCGGATCAAAAATCCCGTTTTTTAGCATTTCTATTTCATATTTATACGGAGCGTAAGCTTTTTTTGCATGGATCTCTGAAGGGATATACGGCGTTTCCAGGATCTTTGGAATGTCTGTAAAATCTTTATGGTGTACGATATAATGCAGGGCATCAAATCCAATCTGCCCAAATCCGATATTTTCATGGCGGTCTTTGCGGGCACCGGGCACATTTTTACTGTCATTTATATGAAAGACAGCAATCTGTTCTTTTCCCAGTATATGGTCAAAATCAGAGATTACATCATCAAAATGCCGGATGATATCGTAGCCGCTGTCGCTTGTGTGGCAGGTATCAAAGCAGACACGGAGCTTTTCGTTATATGTTACACCTTCATAGATAGCGGCTAGTTCTTCAAAGGTACGTCCTATCTCAGAGCCCTTGCCCGCCATTGTTTCCAGAGCGATACAGCAGTCGGTTTCCCTGGTGAGCACCTCGTTGAGTCCTTTGATGATCTGGGCGGTTCCGACCTCTGCGCCTTCTCCGACATGGGAACCGGGGTGCAGGATGAGCAGATGGCTTTTACAGGCGATGGTACGCTGGATCTCTTTGTCCAGAAATTCTACGGCAAGCGAAAAAGTCTCTGGTTTTACTGCGTTGCCCAGATTGATGATATAAGGCGCGTGTACGAGGATCTCGTCTATTCCATGCTCTTGCATATATGCCCAGGCAGGGTCTATATTTAGTTCTTGGATTTCTTTTCTTCTTGTATTTTGAGGAGCGCCGGTATAGAACATAAACGTATTGGCACCATAGGAGACAGCCTCTCTGGCAGAACCAAGCAGCATATCCTTTCCACTCATTCCTACATGTGAACCTATTTTCATGTATTGTATTCCTTTCTTTCTATAATAATACAGTCATTATAAAATGACAGAATGAAAATGGCAATATTGAAAATGATTGGCTTGCCGTTACAAAGGAGACATGTTAGAATAACATGGTATAAAAGCAGCGGTAAAAGACGCGGCTGCGGGAAGTTGGAAAGAACGGAGAGTGGAAGAAAATTGAAGACACTGTTGGAAAAGATTACGATAGAAGTGCGGGAAGCGTTTCAAACAGCGGGATATGATGAAAAGTTTGCGAAAGTGACGCTGTCAAATCGTCCGGATCTGTGCGAATACCAGTGCAACGGAGCGATGGCAGCTGCTAAGACATATAAAAAAGCCCCTGCTATGATAGCAAAAGACGTAGTGGAAGCGTTACATGACAGCGCCTGTTTTGAGACAGCAGAAGCAGTCAATCCAGGATTTATCAATCTGAAAGTAAAGAAAGAATTTGTCACTGGATTTTTAAATGAAATGGCAGAGGATGAAATGCTGGGCGTCTCAAAATGTGAGAACCAAAGAACGGTCATGATAGATTACGGCGGACCGAATGTCGCAAAACCGCTTCATGTGGGACATCTGCGTTCAGCGATCATAGGAGAGAGTATTAAAAGGATCATCCGATATAAAGGCAACACCGTGATCGGGGACATTCATCTGGGCGATTGGGGCTACCAGATGGGACTGATCATAACAGAACTGAAAAAACGTAAACCGGATCTTCCGTATTTTGACGAGTCTTTCGAGGGGGACTATCCAAAGGAAGCACCGTTTACGATCACGGAGTTAGAAGAAATCTATCCGACCGCCAGTGCCTATGCAAAAGAGCATGAGGACTATCGGGAGGAGGCACTTAAGGCAACCTATCTGCTGCAGAATGGGCACAGAGGATATCGGGCGGTATGGGAACATATCATGCATGTGTCTGTGACAGATCTGAAGAAGAATTATCAAAACCTGCATGTAGAATTTGACCTTTGGAAAGGAGAGGCAGATGCGCAGAAATATATCCCGCCTATGGTCGAGATGCTCAAAGAAGGCGGTTATGCGCACTATGATGAAGGCGCTCTTGTGGTAGATGTGCAGGAGGAGTCGGATAAGAAGGAAGTCCCCCCTTGTATGATCTTAAAATCAGACGGGGCAGCTCTATATGATACGACCGATCTTGCCACTTTGGTAGAAAGGGAGAAGCTCTATCAGCCGGACGAGGTCATCTATGTGGTAGATAAACGGCAGGAGATGCATTTTATCCAGGTGTTCCGCTGTGCAAAAAAGACAGGGATCGTAAAAGAAGAGACAGCACTTAAATTTTTAGGATTTGGGACGATGAACGGCAAAGACGGAAAGCCGTTCAAAACGAGAGAAGGCGGCGTAATGCGCTTGGAGAACCTGATACGAGAGATCAATGAAGAAATGTATAAAAAAATCATGGATAATCGTACAGTATCCGAAGAGGAGGCAAAGCGCACGGCGCAGATCGTCGGGCTGGCGGCGATCAAATATGGTGATCTGTCCAACCAGGCGGGAAAGGATTATATCTTTGATGTAGACAGATTTACCTCTTTTGAAGGCAATACAGGTCCTTATATTTTATACACGATCGTGCGCATCAAATCTATCTTGACAAAATACGCAGAGGACAAAAATGTGCTGGAAGGACTGCGGATTGGTACAGCGCAGAATGCCTGTGAGAAGGCATTGATGTTGGAAGCGGCTAAGTTTAACGATGTGATCGATACGGTTTATGAGGAGACCGCTCCCCATAAGATTTGTGCATATATCTATGATCTGGCGAATGCGTTTAATAAGTTTTATCATGAAACGAAGATCCTGTCAGAAGAAGATGAACAGAAGAAGGAGAGTTATATCGCGCTTCTTGTGCTGACGAGGAAGATATTGGAGACGAGTATTGATCTGCTTGGTTTTACAGCGCCGGAAAGGATGTAATATAGAAAATGACAGAAAAGTTATTTTATATAGACAGCCATATGAAGAACTTCACAGCCAGGGTAGAGGCGTGCATAAAGGACAAAGAAAAGTACTGGGTCGTTTTAGACAGGACAGCATTTTTCCCGGAAGGCGGAGGGCAGTATGCGGATACAGGCACCCTGGACGGGATGGAAGTGCTGGATGTAAAAGAGAAAGATGGAAAGATCTTTCATCTGCTTAAAAGTCCTCTTGTACTGGGCAGCAGTGTGAAGGGAGAGATACGCTGGAAAGAGCGTTTTACCAAAATGCAGCAGCATACAGGGGAGCATATCGTCTCCGGACTGATACATGGGAAGTTTGGTTATAATAATGTGGGATTTCATTTGGGCAGTGAAGACTGTACAATGGATTTCGATGGGGAGATCACCCGAGAAGAACTGCGTGAGATCGAATGGGAAGCGAATCATGCTGTGGTACAGAATCTGGAGGTAGTGGTCAGCTATCCGTCCAAAGAGGAATTGGAAGTATTGGCATACAGGAGCAAGATTGAGATCGCAGGACAAGTCAGGATCGTGACGATCCCGGGATATGACGTATGCGCCTGCTGTGCGCCGCATGTGAAAAAGACGGGAGAAATTGGTGTGATCAAACTGACAAACGTGCAGCGCTATAAAGGCGGCGTTCGGATAAGAATGTTGTGTGGTTTTCGTGCGTTGGAAGATTACGATAAAAAAGAAGACTACGCAAAAGAAATTTCAGCGGAACTTTGCGCGAAAGAAAGTACGATCGTCGAGGCAGTCCGGCATTTGAAAGAAGAATACGCAGGGGAAAAAATGCGGAGCGCAGATCTGGAGAGAAAGTGGCTTGCTTACCGGGCAAAGGAAATCCCGCAGGAGGAAGATGCGGTATGCGTGTTTGAAGAACACTTGGGAGGGGATGCACTCAGAATGCTGATGAATCTGCTTTTGGAACAGGAACGGATCTGCTGCGTGGTATTTGGAGGCAATGATACAGATGGGTATCGGTATGTCATGGGAAGCAGAAGTATAGATGTCCGGCCTCTGGCAAAAGAGATGAACGGATACTTTTCCGGAAAAGGCGGCGGAAAGCCGGAAATGGTACAGGGGACTGTCCTGGGAAAAGCGGAAGAACTGCAGGCATGGATTCTTGAGAAAGCGAGGAATATAAAGCCATGAACCGTATTTATAGGAAAAGTCCTTTTTGGAGTGTGTGCGGACCGTTTTTAATCTTTATGGGGATCGAGATGGCGGTGCAGACGATCGTGGAAATGATCGTTATGATCCCGTATATGGCAAAATTGCTTGCAGAGGAGATGAGAGCAGGCGGCCAGGCTGTCCCTGCGGAGGAAACAGCAGCAGTCTTAAACCAAGTGCTGACGGTAATGGCAGAACATCAGGTAGAAATAGCGGCGCTGTGTGCATTGTGTACACTTCCGATGACGATTTTTTTGTTCCGCAAAGACCGAAAACTGGAGCAGACGTATCAGATCCCGGTAAATAAGAAGGCTAAGTGGAATGCATATCCGCAGCTGATCGTCCTTGGGGCTGCTTTTAGTATAGGGTTTACTTGTCTGTCTGCAATGGCTGAAATCGCTTTCTACAGTGAGTCGTATCAAGAATCACAAGCAATCGCCTATGCGGCGGGCTTTCCGGCGCAGATCGTATGCTTGGGGATTTTAGCACCGTTGGCGGAAGAAATGATGTTTAGAGGGATCCTGTTTAAACGCTATAGAGAAAATAATCGTTTTTTCAGAGCTGCCGTTTATTCTGCCTTGTTGTTTGGATTGATCCACAGTAATACGATACAGATGATCTATGGGTTTGTGACAGGAATGTTTCTGGCATATGTCTGTGAAAAATATGGTTCCATATGGGCGCCGATCTGTCTTCATAGTATGATGAACATAGCCTCTCTTGTATTGACAAAACTAGGTGTCTTTAACTGGCTGGCGACAGAGCCCATGAAAATGGCATTTGCCGTAATCTTCAGCGCGTTTGTTGCTTCAGTCGTATTTGTGCGGATCCAGAAGATGGAAGAAAAACCGGAACAGCAGGAACCCCCTGCACAAGATAAGATCACACCGGACATGTTCCGGTAGCGGGAAAATGTCTATAAGAATTCTGTTAGTAGACAGTTGGAATGTATTTTGTAAAATATTACAAAAATGTTAAAAAGGTATTGCGATTGTGAGCGGGGTTTAGTATAATGCATAATATGTAATGGAGAATGTTTCATAGTTTCCACAAAATTTGCAGAGTTTTATGCTTTAGATAGTAATTAAAAAGCAGGAATAAGGGGTAAATTATGTTTTTTTCATAAACTGTGTTGAAAAATGCGGTTGAATATTGTATGATGAAACATATATGTGGGGACATAGATAAAATATATAAGGATTGGTGTGAAAATGAAATTAAAGAAGGTACATAGTGCAGCGCTTGCCGCATTCCTGACTTGTTCCCTGGTCGTAACACCTGTATTTGCAGAACCTGGGAGCAAAGAGAGTCTGGAGAGTCAGAAAGCGGCAGCGGAGAGTGAATTAAGTAGCTTGCAAACACAATTGAATACTTTGATACAGAAGGCAAATGAGTTGGAGTTAGACCTGATCGCAAAGGGCGAGGAAATCGCGCAGGCGGAGCAGGATTTGGAAGCTGCTCAGGAGAAGGAAGAAGAGCAGTATAATGCTATGAAACTCAGGATCAAATATATGTATGAATCCGGCGACGGACAGGCGGCGGAAAGAGTGCTCACATCAGGAAGCATTTCTGAATTGCTGACGCAGGCGGAATATGCGGAGAAGGTACATTCCTATGATCGCGATCAGCTGGAAGAATATGAGGCGACTGTACAGGAAGTAGAGAATCTGCAGAGCACACTGGAAACCGAGATGGCGAATCTGCAGAGTCTGGAGAGCGACTATCAGGCGCAGCAGGAAGAGTTAAATACAACGATCTCATCCAAAAGCGCAGAAGTGGAAAATATAGACTCCATGATCCAGGAAGCGGCGAGAAAAGCAGCCGAGGAAGCAGCGGCTAAGCAGGCGGCTGAAGAAGCGGAGAAAAATAATAACAATAATACCGGCGGCGGAGATACGGTGACAGACGATCCGTCGACTCCTGATAACGGCGGAGGCGGAAATGACTGGAATCCTCCAAGCTATGATGCAAATACGGGAAATGCTGTTGTAGATCGTGCATACGGCAAACTCGGTGCAGCATATGCATGGGGAGCTACAGGACCCGACGCATTTGACTGTTCCGGTTTCGTGAGTTATTGTCTGACTGGCGTTTATGGAAGGCTGGGGAATACATTTACATTTCTTGGATGGCCGCAAGTGAGCGATCCACAGCCGGGAGATGTTTGTGTGAATGCAGAGCATTGTGGTATCTATATTGGCGGAGGACAGATGATTCATGCGGCTACAGATGATGTTGGCGTTATTATCGGTCCTGTGCAGTCCGGAATGGTTTATGTTCGCTACTAAAGAAAAATTGATATAGAGTACAAAAGAAAAGAACCTCTGCAGGTACGAGTGTACCGCAGAGGTTTTTAACATTCAGGCGGGAACGATCTCCAGCCAATATCCGTCCGGGTCAGAGATGAAATAGATCCCCATTTTTGGATTTTCAAAGCAGATACATCCCATTTCTTTATGTTTTTTATATGCGGCGTCAAAATCTTCTGTGCAAAAAGCAAGGTGGATCTCGTTATCGCCCAGATTATAAGGACGATTCATATCTCTAAGCCAGGTGAGTTCCAATAGATGAGGTGTCTTTCCGTCTCCGAGATATACCAGTTTAAAACTTTTATCTTCTGCTTCTTTGATACGTGTCACCGTAAGCCCCAGCGCTTCTTCATAAAAGGCCAAAGATTTTTCCAGATCATAGACGTTTAGATTATTGTGTGCAAATGTAAATTTCATAGGCTGCCTCCTTGTATTTTTGAGGTAAGACGATCGCTTACCATATGTACAGAATAACATACAGGGATCAAAAGAGAAAGAGGCAGAAAAAAAGAGTAGAAAATGCGGGGAAAATGATGGGAAATACCTTGCATTCCCCATTTTTCTATGCTATACTACCAATGTTGCAAAAAAACACGTATGTGGATGCTTTTTGAAGGTGCCTAAGATCAGTTATACACAGAGGCAGGAAAATGTTTTCTGTAGTTTTGATCCGGTCTCAAAGCTGTAAAAACATGCGGAAGTAGAAAACCAATGGAGGAAAGAAACATGAGCGTTATTTCAATGAAACAACTTTTGGAAGCTGGTGTACATTTTGGACATCAGACAAGAAGATGGAACCCTAAGATGGCTCCATATATTTACACAGAAAGAAATGGTATCTATATCATCGATCTGCAGAAATCTGTAGGCATGGTAGATGACGCGTATAGAGCAGTTGCTGATATTGCGGCAGAAGGCGGTACGATCCTTTTTGTCGGAACAAAGAAACAGGCACAGGATGCGATCAAGACAGAAGCTGAACGCTGTGGAATGTTCTATGTAAACGAGAGATGGTTAGGCGGTATGCTGACAAACTTTAAGACGATCCAGAGCAGAGTTATGCGTCTGAAAGAAATCGAGAGAATGTCTGAAGACGGAACATTTGATGTCCTTCCAAAGAAAGAAGTTATTGCTCTTAAGAAAGAATGGGCAAAGCTTGAAAAGAACCTGGGTGGTATCAAAGAGATGAAGAGAGTGCCGGACGCTATCTTTATCGTGGATCCGAAGAAAGAAAGAATCTGCGTACAGGAAGCACATACACTGGGAATTCCGTTGATCGGAATCTGTGATACAAACTGTGATCCGGAAGAATTGGATTATGTAATTCCGGGAAATGATGATGCGATCAGAGCAGTGAAGCTGATCGTCTCAAAGATGGCAGACGCAGTCATCGAGGCAAATCAGGGAGAAGCCGGCGCAGAGGAAATGTATTACGAAGAAGCTGAAGAAGCAGCAGTAGAAACAGAAGAAGCTGAAGAAACTGTGGAAGCTTAATAATTTGAACGGGAATGCTTCAGCCTGATAAACAGGTTGGAGCATTTTTTAAAGAAGTAAGAAAATCATGAAACGGAGGAAATAAAAATGGCAATTACAGCAGGAATGGTAAAAGAGTTAAGAGAAATGACCGGCGCGGGAATGATGGACTGTAAGAAGGCTCTTACAGAGACAAATGGAGATATGGATGCGGCAGTGGAATTCTTAAGAAAGAATGGACAGGCAAAGGCAGAGAAAAAAGCCGGAAGAATCGCGGCAGAAGGTATTGTTAAGACAGTCGTAAAAGATGACAAGGTAGCTGCGATCGTAGAAGTGAATTCAGAGACAGACTTTGTGGCAAAGAATGAAGAATTCCAGAATTTTGTAGAAGCAGTCGTAAACCAGGCAGCAGATTCAGACGCAGCGGATATGGATGCATTTATGTCAGAAGCATGGGCAGCAGATCCTTCTAAGACCGTAAAAGATGCTTTGGTAGAGAAGGTAGCTGTTATCGGTGAAAACTTAAATATCAGAAGATTTGAAAAAGTAGTTGCTGACAACGGCTGTGTCGTATCTTATATCCACGGCGGCGGACGTATCGGTGTCTTAGTTGAAGCAGATACAGATGTGGTAAATGATGAGATCAAAAATTGTCTGAAGAATGTAGCCATGCAGGTAGCGGCTATGTATCCGAAATATGTATCCCGTGACGAAGTGTCTCAGGAATATATGGAACATGAGAAAGAGATTCTTCTCGCAGCTGCAAAGAAGGAAAATGAAGAGAGCAGCAAGCCGAAGCCGGACAACATCATTGAAAAGATGATCGTAGGACGTCTGAACAAAGAATTAAAAGAAATCTGTCTGTTAGACCAGGTATATGTACAGGACAGTGATCTGACTGTTGCAAAATATGTAGAAAAAGTTGCAAAAGAAAATAACGCAAATGTGACAGTGAAGAAGTTTGTACGTTTCGAGACAGGAGAAGGCCTGGAAAAGAAACAGGAGAATTTTGCAGAAGAAGTAGCTGCGCAGATGGGAAACTAATTTATCATTCGGAAGACTGATAAAAAGCGAATTAAATAGCGTATTTAAGCGGTTTCTGGCTATTTTGACAAGTGTTATAAACTACTGTAAAATCTTACAAAATATCGTGCTGTTTTGGGTACAGATTGGGTAGGGTATTGGGTAAAGAAATTTACCCAAC
Organism: Mediterraneibacter sp. ICN-202921; assembly: GCF_037890075.1. NCBI lineage: Bacteria > Bacillati > Bacillota > Clostridia > Lachnospirales > Lachnospiraceae > Mediterraneibacter > Mediterraneibacter sp. ICN-202921. The sequence continues at coordinate 142,037 of NZ_JBBKBE010000003.1, forward strand.
CTCTTAACGAGGAACTTAGCTGTTGTTAAAAAAGGGAACGCTGTGAGTGATTGAGGGCATATTGTGTAAGTACAATATGTCCTTAAATTATTTTTGAGAAAAGTAATGCTAAAGACTAGGAAATGTGATAGAATGGCAGAAATAAACAAACTGGGATTTGAAGTTGCGGAGGTGCCTCTAAAATGAAATAATACGGCTTCAAAAGAAGAAAAGGCAAAATATGATGAAAGAAAATTATGGAGGCTCCGATCATGAATAAAAAAAGAGTAAAACGAGCGTTGTGGATAGCAATTCCCCTTGCTGTCGTGATAATGGGAATAAGTTATCAGAGATATGTGAGAAACCATACTTTCCGTCTTTCAGGTGAAGGGAGAAGGAAACATGAACAGATACAGCCGGTTCATAAAACCGTAAAAGTTACGGGTACCTCTGATACAGATGTTGTATTTACAGATATAGAAAGCCAAGAAACATATACAATAGGATACATTACTCCTGGGAGCGGAGGTACGATCCAGCTCGAACGGGGAAAATGGTATACCGTAGAAGGCGATGGGAAACTTACAGTGAGGCCAGTCAATGTGCGCATAGAATAAGAAATTTTTATGTATGGTACAAGGGCAGGATGAACCAAGTATGATAAGAATGTATATAAAAGGAAGAAAATAGACGGATGAGAAAGGTTACTTTATTTATTGCCATGAGCCTTGACGGCTATATCGCGGATTCGCAGGGAAAGGTAGAGTGGCTGGAAGGACAGAGCGAAGATATAGAAAATGTAGATTCCTATTCAGAATTTATAAAAGAAATAGATACTGTGATCATGGGGTGGAATACCTATCACCAGATGGTGACAGAACTTTCACCTGACCAGTGGGTATATGAAGATCTTACTACTTATGTGATCACGCATAGAGTAGGAGATTCTACAGAAAAGATACGCTTTGCAGATACAAAACCGGCTGTATTAGTGAAAAGACTCAGGCAGGAAAATGGAAAAGGAATCTGGATATGTGGCGGTGCAAATGTGGTACAGCAATTGGTGGAAGAAGATATGATAGATTGCTATTATATCACTGTGCTTCCTACGCTTTTAGGTTCCGGCATTCGCTTGTTCGGAAAGAGCAGGAAAGAGAGAAAATTAAAATTAGTGAACATTCGCTCCTATAATGGAATGACAGAATTAGTTTACATACGTAGATAAAAACATAGGGTGTCTTATATTTTTAATGGATACGAATAAAAGTGGCAATGAGAAATGTTCTCATTATATGTCTTGACATATGCTGTCTATCGAAATATACTGACTATATAAGTTAGTTATATCTAACTTAAAAAGAGGGGAAAGCAAGACAAGCAGATCAGATACCCGGACGTATTGATATTGTCTATAAATTTTTTAGGAGGAATAAAATGAGCAGAATAGCAGTTGTATATTGGAGTGGAACGGGAAACACGGAGGCAATGGCGTTGGCGGTTTTGTCAGGGATTCAGAATACAGGGGCAGAAGGTGTATTATATTCCTGCGATGAATTCCATGTGGATATGTTAAAAGAATACGCCGGAGTGGCTTTTGGCTGCCCGGCTATGGGAGATGAGGTCTTGGAAGAAAGTGAGTTTGAACCCCTGTTTGACTCCTGCGTGGGTTCTCTTGTCGGAAAGAAAATCGCGCTGTTCGGTTCTTATGGATGGGGAGATGGAGAATGGATGAGAAGTTGGGAAGAGAGATGCAGGAAGGAGGGGATCCGGCTGGTAAGTAAGGGAGTGATCTGTAATGAAATGCCGGATGACGAAGGTCTGGCGAAGTGTGAAAAACTGGGAGAAAAATTGGCGGGATCATAAGAAAAGTGGATATGGTCATTGCGGGCTGCGGGATAGATGTTTTTTCATATAGAGTAAAAACCAGGTGAATAAGACGACGCCTTTTAGTATGCTGGAAATAGTGATCGCCCACCATATCCCATTCAGTCCAAGAGGGGTCATAATAAGCAAAAGTGCAAGGGGAATACGTGCCGCAGTCAATAAGATGCCTTCTACAGCAGGGGGGATGGTACGGCCCAATCCGTTGAAAGCGCCGGCTGTCGTGATCTCCATACACATGAAAAGCTGGGATACAGCCAAGATCTTCAAGTAATCTACGCCCATAGGGAGAAGTTCCTTTTCTGTAATAAAGATACGGAATATTGGCTCCGGAAAAACAAATAATACAAAAGTCGTAAAAACACCCCACAAAAGGACCACAGCCATGGCACAGCGGTATCCTTTCCGGACACGAGATGTATTTTTGGCGCCATGATTCTGTGCTACAAAAGAATTTACAGCAGCGGCAAAACCTTCGGATGTCATCCAGGAGATCGACTCGATCTGCGAGCCTACCTTTTGGACTGCGATAGCGGCGTCTCCGAAGCCAGAGATGATGCGGGCGATCACCATGGAAATACCGGAGAAGAGCATACTCTGTACAGCAGTGGGAAGACCAAGGCGTACCAGTTCTCGTATGATTGGAAGATCAGGGCGCTTTAGGATATGTACATGCGGAAAAAGAGAGTTATCTTTTAGGCAGGACAAAAGAAACATAGCAGTTACGATCATTTGAGCCAGTACCGTTGCAATAGCCGCGCCCGCAACGCCCATCTCAGGAAAAGGCCCGATACCAAAGAGCAGGACCGGATCTAGGACAATATTCATCACCAGACCTGCGGCAGTCGCCAGGAAAGAAGTTTTGCTGTTGCCCAGAGCCGTAAAGATTCCTGTAAAAGCCTGATTCAAAAAAGAAAATAGGACCAGACCGCAGGTGATCATAAGATAGATTTCTGCATTTTTGATGACAGCAGGGCTGTTGAGGCGGAAAAAACCAATCAGTGCTCTCTGAAAAAGGATAGAGAAGATCCCGTATAAAACACCGAGAAAAGCAGTCAGCTGCAAGGCGTTTTTTGCGTAGCATGCGGCAAGGCTAAGGCGGCCTTCTCCGATAGAATGTCCGACTTTTATCTGTCCGCCTATGCGGGAGAGCGTGGCGATACCATTGGCAAACCACATATACATACCTGCTGCTCCGACTGCGGCGACTGCATTGCTGCTGATCCTTCCGATCCAGATCATATCTGTCATATTGTAAGCCATCTGTACGAGAGAAGTCGCCATGATGGGAAAGGCAAGTTTTGTAAGAGAAGGAAGAATATCTCCTTCTAGAAGGTTAATATTTTTACTCATAGATACCGAGCCCTTTCTAACTATTTTCTGTTATAAAAGCAGAAGTTTTGTAAATGCAGGATGCATATACAATGTGTTTTCAAACACAGAAACCACACTTACAATAACATAACATAATTTACATAAACTGTATAGCTGCTGGAAGACATACTTTTTATGAAAGTTACTTGTAAGGAAGCGGTGTATAGACTATAACATTTTTATACTGTACATGAAAGACGAAAAAAAGAAGGGTAAAACGTTAGCAAGATTTTAAGAGAAGAAAAAATCTTTACAAATACCGCTGCTTTTTGTATAATAAATCACGTTGTAAGTAGAAACAGAGGATATGCTTTTCCATTGAAAGGCATATCTTTTTTTGAGAACGGAGGCAGATATGACAAATGATATGACAGTCGGAAACCCAGCAAAATTAATCGTGCGTTTTATGATACCGATGTGTCTGGGCAACATATTTCAGCAGTTATATAATCTGGCTGATTCTATCATAGCAGGACAATTTATCGGTGTGGATGCATTGGCGGCGATAGGAGGGACGGCATCTCTCATGTTTTTCGTGACAGGCTGGCTCAATGGCCTGGCGAGTGGTTTTGCTATTCTGGTGGCGCAGAGTTTTGGTGCGAAAAAGCCGGAACAGATGCGGCATTTTGTGGCAATATCTCTTTGTCTGATGGGCGTGTTCGCAGTCATCATGACGATTGGATTCGAAATAGCGAATATACCGCTTTTACAGCTGATGCATTCTCCGGATGAGCTGATTGGAGATATCGGTGCTTATATGGGTGTGATCTATGCAGGATTGTGTGTGACTGCTGCGTATAATTTTCTGGCGGCTGTGCTGCGTGCTTTGGGAGATTCAAAATCACCCTTGTACTTTCTGATGATCTCTGCGGCTGTCAATGTGGCGCTGGACATTCTATTTATTGCGAAGTTTCACATGGGTGTGGAAGGATGTGCCTATGCAACGGTGATCGCACAGGGGATTTCTGCTGTCTTGTGTCTGGTTTATATCATGAAGAAATTTCCGATCCTGCATTTGGAACGGGAAAATTTTCGCTTTTCTGCATCCAGTATAAAGAAATTGTTAGGACTGGGGATACCGATGGGATTGCAGTTCTCGATCACAGCCATTGGGACGATCATTGTGCAGGGGGCAGTCAATGTATATGGCGCGGTATATATAGCAGGATTCTCAGCTGCAAGTAAATTGCAGAATATCATTTCCACTGTATTTGTATCATTTGGCGCGACGGTTGCTACTTTTGTGGGACAAAACAGAGGAGCGGGAAAGATGGAACGTGTTCGACGGGGGGTACGGTGTACGCAATGGATGATACTGGGATGGAGCCTGGTGATGATGCTCTGCGTGTATTCGCTTGGCAAATATATGGTGCTTTTATTCATAGACAGTTCCGAAACAGAGGTGATACAGGCGGCGGTAACGTATTTTAAAGTGGCAGCATGGTGCTACCCATTTTTGGGCTGTATTTTTCTGTACCGAAATACACTGCAGGGAATGGGATATGGATTGGTTCCCATGTTGGGAGGCGTATTTGAATTGGCTGCCAGAGCAGGGATTGTCCTGCTTGTTTCGGGGCGATCCGGTTTTGCAGGTGTCTGCCTGTCGGATCCGGCGGCGTGGATTGCGGCTTTGATTCCGCTTGTACCATTTTATTTTTATGTGATGAAGAAAAAATTTAAAACGAGTAATTAAAGAGAACCTCTGGATCAGCCGGCAAGCTGTTCCAGAGGTTTTATCGTATAGCCTAGTTTTTCCCATTTTGTAAGGAGTTCGTCGAGTATCTGGGCGTTGGTTGCAGAAGTGCTGTGCAGAAGAACGATCGCGCCCGGATGTATCCGGTTTAGAAGTTTGTCGAAGGCTTCTTCTTTTGATGGCTGATCGTCTTGGCGCCAGTCTACGTATGCAAGACTCCAAAAGAAGGTTTTGTAGCCGAGCTCCTGCGCCATCCGCAGGTTTGCCTCATTATATTTTCCGCCGGGAGGACGATAATATTTTGTCATTTTCTTACCGGTTACATTTTCATAGGCTTCTTCTACACTTTCCAGTTCTTTTTTGAAAGTATCCATAGTAGAAATTGAAGACATATCAGGATGATGATAGGTATGGTTTCCTACCATATGCCCTTCTGCGACCATGCGCTTGATCAATTCCGGCTCGGATTCGATATATGTGCCGACGACAAAAAAAGCAGCCTGCACGTCATGTTTTTTTAGAGTGTCTAAGATTGGTTCAGTATTCCCATTTTCATAACCAGCGTCAAAAGTCAGATAGAGCACTTTTTCATCGGTATCCTGTGCGTAATACGCGTCATATTGCTTTAATTCTTCAAAAGAGGCATTGGCAGCAGGCGGCTGTCCTTCTTCCTGAAAACTTAACCCCCAGTTTCCCTCTGCAGAAGCAGGGATTACATTTGAAGAGGCAGGAAGAACGATGGGCGAAGTCAGTTTTCCGAGGGCAGTGCCGGCAAAAAAAGCGGCGGCAAAAAGAAGTAGAATACCGACTGATCGTCTGATCAAACGGCGTGATGGAAAAGAAATATGCATAGGATACCTTAGATCCGGCATTTTTATGTCCGGGATACTGTTTTTTATACTCTATGTATAAAGATACGTATTTATGCATGGCTGCGGACAGTTGTTCTATAGACAATCAGAAAAAAGAATGGTAAAGTGAGAAAGGATAACCAGAAGTTTTAAAGAGCAGGAGAAGGGATAAAATGAAAAGATCGATTTTATTTTTTGATATTGACGGTACGATTTTGAGTGAAAAAACGCATGAGATCCCACAAAGTGCTATGGAAGCGCTGCATAGTGCAAAGAAAAAGGGACATTTGCTGTTTATTAATACAGGAAGGACGCTGTGCGGTATTCCGCCGGAGCTGAGGCGGTTCCCCTTTGACGGTTATCTCTGTGGATGCGGGACCTGCCTTTTATACGGAGACGAAGTATTGTTTGCTCATCCGCTTCCCAAAGAACGAGGACGAAAGATTATAAAGAAGATGTTTGACTGTAATGTAGAGGGAATCGCGGAAGGGACGGAGGATAATTATCTTCCTGAACGTATTTCGCGTTTTGAACCGTTGGAAAGCACCAGACGGTATTTCCACCGGGCAGGGATCGGGCAGGAACAATATATGGAAACGGGAGATTTTGAATACGACAAGCTGTTTGTCTATGCAGATGAGAAAAGCAAAACAGAAGAGTTTTTTGCTTTTATTGCGGAGGACATGGAGGTTCTGGAACGCGGCAGATACGCATATGAGATCATACAGAAAGATTTTTCTAAAGCGACCGCCTGTGCATATATGCTGAAGAAATTTCAGATAGATAAGGAACATGCCTATGTATTCGGGGACAGCAGCAATGATCTGTCCATGTTTGCATATGCCGGACATGCGGTGGCGATGGGAGCGCACGATCCGGTTCTGGATATACATACAGAATTTGTGACGAAAAATGTAGAGGACGATGGACTTTACCATGCGTTAAAACAGTATGGCCTGATAGAATAAACGAGAAAGCTGCCAGTGATATGGTGGGGACTTTGCTGGAAAACCGCTGTTTAGGAGAAAAAGCCCCCACAGACGCTCATCTAAAGAAATCTTTTGGCCAGGCGGTCATGAGGTTCTGTACCCATTGTATAATCTAAAGTTTTGTCAAGCCAGATCTCTTCGGAGGCGATGGCTTGGTCTACCAGCATCATAAGGCCGGTGATGATCTGCAGTCCCGCCTGCTGTGCAAGGCGGAGAAATTCAGTTATGAACGGATTATAGATAATGTCCGCGGCGACGGAAAAATATTGGAATACAGAAGAAGGGACAGGACTGACTCCGGTTTTTGGATACATGCCGACCGGGGTAGTATTTATCAGAATGTCTCCGGCGGGGATTTTGTCCAAATCGCAGGTCTGGATATAGGGAAATTGGTCTTTTAGTGCTTGCTTTGCCTGTTCGTTTCTGGCAGCGATTGTGATTTTAGAAGCTCCTTCTATATGCATGGCATAGATCAATGCCCTGGAGGCGCCTCCGGATCCTAAGAGGACGACTTTTTGCCCTTTGATGGATACGCCGGCCTTATGAAACATGCTGGCAGCGCCCAGATAATCTGTGTTGTAGCCATAGAACATGCCGTTCTTTTGCATGACCGTATTGATGGCGCCGATCTGCTCGGCATGGGGATCTACCACATCGACCATATGATACAGAGTCTCTTTGTAAGGAATCGTGACATTGATCCCGGTGATCTGGTGTTCTTTCATTTCTTCTAAAATATGGACAACGTCTTCTTTTGAACGTTCTAAGACGGTATAGACGGCATCGATCCCCTGCTGGCGGAAAAAATCTGCATGTAGTTCAGGGGAGAGGGTATGGGGAAGATGTTCTCCTAAAATTCCAAAACGTAACATTTAAAGTCCTCCTGCTTTCTGAAAAAATTGTGTATCTGTGGGGTAAATATAGCTGTTCCCGATCTCATGCAGTAAGATTAAGTGCAGATTGCCGTTTAAATTCTTCTTATCTAATTGCATGGCATCTGTCAGTGTTTCTGCAGGCAGAGAACATGCATGCGGCAGTCCGTATATATCGAGTACTTCCCGGATAGAAGCAGCGCAGCCGGGGGCAGTCAGCCCTTGTTCTTCTGCTATACGGCAGATTTGATACATGCCGATGGCGACAGCTTCTCCGTGACTTTCTCTTTTGTAGTGATAATACTGTTCGATGGTATGGGCAAGGGTATGTCCAAAGTTTAAAAGCATCCGTTCCCCGGTGTCGAATTGGTCTGCTTCCACTACGATTCTTTTGATGTCTACACAGCGATGAATGATTGACACCAGCTGTGGGGTGAGTTCTGCAAAAGAAGAACAGGACCGCAGCGTCTGAAACAGGGCGGCATCTTTGATACATCCATATTTGATGACCTCTCCCATCCCGTCACTGATAAAGTGTGGGGGAAGCGTCTTAAGAACCGTAGGATCGATCAGTACCATTTTAGGGTGGTAAAAAGCGCCTACCAGATTTTTTCCCTGCGGGAGATCAACGGCGGTTTTTCCGCCTACAGAGGAGTCTACTTGCGCAAGTAAAGTAGTAGGGATCTGCACAAATTTTATGCCGCGCAGATAACTTGCCGCTGCAAAACCAGCCAGATCGCCAATCACGCCGCCTCCCAAGGCGATCACAAGATCGCTGCGGGAGAGTTTTGCGTTCAGCAGGGCAGAATAGATCGAAGGAAGAGTCTGAAAACTTTTCGTAGGTTCTCCATGCGGGAGTACAAGAGAGTGGCATTCATAATCGGACAGGGAAGCAAGAAGTGCCTTTCCATAGAGTGGAAAGACATTGTCATCCGAGATGATCATAATCTTTTCTCCGCCGAAAATTTTTGCGATATGCGTTCCTGCATGTGTAAGAATACCGTCTTCTATCAGGATAGGATAACTGTTTTTCCCCAAATTGACTGTTAATTCCATAGTGATCTCCTTTGCTTTTTATTGTCTGTATCCGAAAAGCCCCTGCGCCGTCAGATGGCGGGCAGGGGGACATATTATACGATTTTTCCGACAACCTGTGCGATTTGTTTGATTTGTTTGAGAAGGCTGTCATATTTGGCAGGTTTTAATGACTGTGCGCCGTCACAGAGCGCATTTTCAGGGTCATTATGTACTTCTATCATCAGACCGTCTGCCCCGGCTGCTACAGCAGCCTTTGCCATCGGTTCTACAAGCCACCACTTTCCGCCGGCATGGCTTGGATCAATGACAACAGGCAGATGGGTTTTTTTGCGCAGGACGGGAATACTTTGCAGATCGAGCGTGTTTCTGGTAAATGTTTCAAAAGTACGGATGCCGCGTTCACACAAGATGACATTTTCGTTTCCAGATGCCATGATGTATTCCGCAGACATGATCCATTCTTCATAAGTCGCATTTAATCCTCGCTTGAGGAGAATCGGGCGTTTTACCTGTCCCAGTTGTTTGAGAAGATCAAAATTCTGCATGTTTCTGGCGCCGATCTGGATCAAATCCACCTTTTCGTTGAAAATATCCAGATATTCTGCGGACATTAATTCTGTGACAATGGGCAGTCCGGTCTCTTCTTTTACAGCGCAGAGAATTTCCAGCCCTTTGAGTCCGAGACCCTGGAAAGAATAGGGGCTTGTTCTGGGCTTAAAAGCGCCGCCCCTTAAGAGATTAGCGCCGGCAGCCTTGGCTTCTTTAGCAATGGAAAGTACTTGTTCAAAAGTTTCCACAGAGCAGGGCCCGGCGATCAGTCCCATATGTCCGCCACCTATTTTTACCCCGGATACGTCTATGACGGAGTCTTCTGGATGAAAAGCGCGGTTGGCAAGTTTATAGGGTTCCTGCACATGCATGACTTTGTCTACGCAGGAATCGACCTCAAAGAGCCGTGAGTCGATCAAAGTGGTATCTCCGATACAGCCGATGATCGTCATCTCTGTACCGCGGACGATATGGGTATCCAGTCCTCTTTTTTTGATCTGGTGTTCTACCCGGTTGATATTTTCTTCACTGGTGTGTGGTTTTAATACGATAATCATTGTTTGTTCCCTCCGGCTTTGTATCAAAATGCTATTTTATCGGGCGCAGACCGCCGGCTTATAAGGCTTAAGCCGCAACGCGTCCGAAAAGGTATGTGATTTAGTAGTTTAACTTCATGCTGTAAAATTTTATCTGTTTAAAGTGTGAAATCATACATATCATAGATCAAATATGTTAAAATGTCAATGTTTTTCTGGTATTTTTATTGATAATCTGTTGTATGCGTGATACGCTTTAGAAAATGTCTAAATTAAGAAACAGGAGCAGCAGAATGGAAAATATAAAATTAAGCAGTGACAAAAAGAAAGTGATCATCTTGGATCAGACCCAACTGCCAAATCAAACGGAATATTTGGAGATAGATACTTTAGAAGATATGTATGATGCGATATTTCATCTGAAGGTACGGGGAGCGCCGGCTATCGGTATCTTTGCGGCATACGGCATATATTGCCTGAGTCAGAAAATAGTAGATCAAGAATACGATGCATTTTATGAAGCCTTTACTGGATATATGAAATATCTGGAAAGTTCTCGTCCTACTGCGGTGAATCTGAGTTGGGCATTGGAAAGGATGAGGCGGGTCGTGACAGAAAACAGTCAATGCTCGACTGTGCAGATTGTAGAGCTGCTTGGAGAAGAAAGCAGGAAGATCCAGGCGGAAGATATAAAGATGTGCAGAACTATCGCCGGTTATGGTCTGACTTTGCTCGAAGAAGGGGACGGAATATTGACGCACTGCAATGCCGGTCCTCTGGCGACATCCCAATATGGAACAGCATTGGGACCCATTTTGCTGGGAAAAGAAAAAGGTATGCATTTCCGGGTGTTTGTAGATGAGACAAGACCCCTTCTGCAGGGAGCCAGACTGACGGCCTATGAACTGCAGCAGGCGGGCGTAGATACTACATTAATCTGCGATAATATGGCTTCCAGCGTGATGCAGAAAAAATGGGTGCAGGCCTGTTTCGTAGGCTGTGACCGTATCGCGATGAATGGAGATACGGCCAATAAAATAGGGACAAGCGGGGTGGCGATTTTGGCAAAATACTATGGGATTCCCTTTTATGTACTTGGACCTACTTCTACCATAGATATAGAATGTCGCTGCGGAGACGATATAGAGATCGAATTAAGAGACGAAGAGGAAATAAAAAGGAAATATTATGAAAAACCAATGGCTCCGGAAAATGTAAAATGCTACAATCCCGCATTTGATGTTACCGATCACACGTTGATCACAGGAATCATTACAGAATATGGTATTTGCAGAGCGCCATATGAAGAAAGTCTAAGAAAGATCATGGAGAAAAAAGGAAAAGACAGAACACAACGTGATTTTGCAAAAAGAATATAGGGGGATGGAGATACAGTTTGAAGATCATAAAACAAATTGGAATTATTTTTTTTTGTCTGCTGACAGTTTCCCTGCTTCCTAAGTCGGTGACTACACCTATCGCAGTCAGTATTGCGCAGCCCCATGGCGGGATCGTTCCGGTAACGGTGATAGCGGTTATTTTTACGGGGATTTTGGGAAGCGTTTTGGCGCCCGTTTTTATGCGGGTATTTAAAGTTTCAGATCCGGTTGCCGCAGGAGTGGCTATTGGGACAAGCAGCCATGCGATAGGTACTGCGAAAGCAATTGAATTAGGAGAGGTGGAAGGCGCTATGAGTGGGCTTGTTATTGGTATCTGCGGGATCATCACGGTTTTGTTTTCTATATGGATCTTATAGGATGTATTGGCGGATCATGAAGGAGAAACATGAAGAAAAAGAAGGTTAGAAAAGATACAAATCATACATTAAGACGGGCACAGCATTTTCCGGTCATCCTGATCGCGGAAGGATTGCTTACAGGGGCAGTAGGCGGACTGATCGTCCTGTTGTACAGAATGGCGCTTGAGTATGCAGCACAAGGTCTTGATAAAGCCATTGAAATGGCAGGCAGAACACCGCTGTATATGGCAGGCTGGTTTGCCGTGCTGCTTGTGCTGGCAGTTCTTACAGGGCGTCTCATTAAGTGGGAGCCGATGATCTCCGGAAGTGGGATTCCCCAGGTAGAAGGGGAGATACAGGGGAAACTTACGCAGAATTGGAAGAAAGTACTGCCGGCAAAATTCATAGGGGGATTTTTGTGTTTATTGGGCGGACTTTCTCTCGGACGTGAAGGACCTTCTATTCAGTTGGGCGCTATGGCAGGAAAGGGGATTTCAGATATTTTAGACAGGGGAAGGACAGAAGAAAAATATCTGATGACATGTGGAGCAAGCGCAGGACTTTCGGCGGCGTTTCATGCACCGCTGGCGGGTATGATGTTCGCATTGGAGGAGGTACATAAAGGGTTTACTGTTTCCATTCTGATTTCTGTTATGACAGCCTCTGTTACGGCAGATTATATGGTTTCTCATATTATTGGATTAGAGCCGGTGTTTACTTTTCAGCTGGAAAATGTCCTGCCGCAGAAGTATTACTGGTTGTTGTTATTGCTTGGAGTGATCTTAGGCGCGGCGGGAGTTTTTTATAACTGGGGCATGTTAAAAGCGCAGGAATTATATAAAAAAGCTGCATGCCTGACAGCGACAGGAAGACTTGTGATCGCCTTTTTATCAGCAGGGCTGCTGGCAGTTGTTATGCCATCTGTGCTGGGGAGCGGACATGGTCTGATCGAAGATCTGACAGCAGGGAAAATCTTGCTTGGAACAGCCGTCTTGACACTGGTAATAAAATTTTTGTTTTCAGCGGTCAGTTTTGGTTCCGGCGCGCCCGGAGGGATTTTCTTTCCGCTCCTGATATTGGGGGCTTTTATCGGTGGTATTTTTGCCATGGCAGCGGAGTCTTTTTTGGGATTGGACGTAGGTTATATGAATAATTTTGTTCTGCTGGCAATGGCGGGGTTCTTTACAGCAGTCGTGCGTGCGCCCCTCACTGGCATTATCCTGCTTTTTGAGATGTCGGGGTCCGTAAATCAGATGCTGTCTCTTGCGATTGTATCTGTCAGTGCATATATTGCGGCGACATTGCTGAAATCGCCGCCTATTTATGACAGTCTTCTGGAACGGATATTAGAGGGGCCAAATCAGGTACATGAGAGGGACAAGAAAGTAAACCAGCAGAAAGTGCTTTCCGATTTTGTCATTATGAGTGGTTCCTGTGTAGAAAAGAGGATGGTACGGGAGATAGAGTGGCCGGATAATTGTCTGCTCGTAGCGCTTTTAAGAGACGGAAAAGAGCGGATACCACGAGGCAAAACGATCCTTTTGGCAGGAGATAAGATTACAGTGATGACAGATGAACGCTCGTCAGGATATGTACATGACAAAATGGAAAAGTTATGTTATACTTCAATTTAGGTAACAGCAGTGTGCCGCAGTGAGAAGATAGAATCAAAGGAGCCGGAAAAATGAAAAGAGTATTGCTGAAATTAAGCGGGGAGGCGCTTGCCGGAGAGAAGAAGACCGGATTTGATGAGGAAACTTGTCTGGGTGTTGCCCGTCAGGTAAAAAAGCTTGTAGAGGAAGGGATCCAGGTCGCAGTCGTGACAGGAGGAGGAAACTTCTGGAGAGGAAGGACAAGTGAGACGATCGATCGGACGAAAGCAGATCAGATCGGGATGCTTGCGACCGTTATGAATTGTATATATGTTTCTGATATTTTCAGATTCGCGGGTATGAAGACAGAGGTGTTTACCCCATTTATCTGTGGAGCATTCACATCTGTATTTTCAAAAGACGCGGCACTGGAGGCCATGGAGAGCGGTAAGGTTATTTTCCTTGCGGGTGGAACAGGACATCCATATTTTTCCACAGATACAGCGGCAGTTCTGGGAGCGATCGTAATAGAGGCGGACACTATGCTTCTGGCAAAAGCGATTGACGGAATCTATGATAGCGATCCGAAACTTAACCCGGAGGCGAAGAAATATACGGAGATTACCATTCAGGAGATGATCGATAAGAAACTGATGGCGATCGATATGACTGCGTCTATTTTATGCATGGAAAATAAAATGTCCATGCTTGTGTTTGGGCTTGGTGAGGAAAACAGTATCGTAAATACAATAAATGGGAACTTTAATGGAACCAAGGTAACAGTATAGGAGGACTTGTGAAATGAATGAAAAATTAAACGTGTATGATGAAAAGATGACAAAAAGTGTGAATAACTTAAACGGAGAACTGGCAACGATCCGTGCCGGACGTGCCAATCCGCATGTGCTGGATAAACTGAGCGTGGAATATTATGGAGCGCCGACTCCGATCCAGCAGGTAGCCAACGTATCTGTTCCGGAGGCTCGGATGATTCAGATACAGCCTTGGGAAAAAAGTATGTTAAAAGAGATAGAGAAAGCGATCTTGACTTCTGATATCGGTATCAATCCAACAAATGACGGATCCTGTATCCGTCTGGTATTTCCGGAACTGACAGAGGAACGAAGAAAAGAACTAGTAAAAGATGTGAAGAAAAAAGGAGAAGCGGCAAAGGTGGCTGTCCGTAATATCAGAAGAGATGGAAATGATGCCTTTAAGAAATTAAAAGGCAGTGAAGTTTCTGAGGATGAGATTAAGGATTTGGAAGACGAACTGCAGAAGCTGACAGACAAATATATTGCGAAGATCGATAAGGCAGTGGAGACAAAATCACAGGAAGTGCTTACTGTATAACGATTATATATGGAAGAAGAGGGGCTTGAGTACAATCTACTTGCAGTCCCTTTTTTTACGAATCATCCGATTTGGGAGGAAATGATCATGAATGTACCACAACATGTGGCGATTATTTTAGATGGAAACGGCCGGTGGGCAAAGGCAAAGAAAATGCCGAGAAATTATGGACACGCTCAGGGAAGCAAGAATGTGGAGAAGATCTGTGAGGAAGCGTGGCGCATGGGAATCAAATATCTGACGGTATACGCGTTTTCCACAGAAAATTGGAAACGTCCACAAAGTGAAGTAGACGCTTTGATGACGCTTTTGCGCAATTATATGAAAACATGTCTGAAAACCGCGGAAAAGAATGATATGAAGATCCGGGTGATCGGAGATATTGAACCGTTAGATGACGATATAAAGGGAAGAATACGTGAGCTGGAAGAGGCAAGTAAAAATAACGGCGGACTTAATTTTACGATCGCGCTCAATTATGGCAGTCGTGACGAGATGACACGGGCAATCCAAAAACTGGCGAAGGACTGTGCAGAAGGTAAAATGGATCCGGAGAAGATTGATGAAAATCTGTATGAGTCGTATCTGGATACACACGGTATTCCAGATCCGGATCTGCTGATACGTACAAGCGGAGAGCAGCGTCTGTCCAATTTTCTGTTGTGGCAGTTGGCTTATACAGAATTCTATTTTACGGATATTCCCTGGCCGGATTTTACAAAACAGGAATTGGAAAAGGCAATTGAACAGTATAATAGCAGAGACAGGCGATTTGGGGGAATAAAGGAGGAACAGGATGTTTAAGACACGATTGTTAAGTGGAATACTATTGGTGATCATTGCGCTCATTACGGTGATTTCCGGAGGCGAGATCTTGTTCGGGGTCGTGCTGGCGATCAGTTTGATCGGCATGACGGAAATATACCGGGTATTTCAGATACAAAAAGAACCGCTGGGGCTATGTGGCTATGTGTTTGCAATCCTGTATTATGCCGCATTGTATGTAAAGCCGTTTATGAAGGGACATGCGGCAGATATATTTTTATTACTGTTCGTAGCATTGCTCATCTGTTTAATGGCAGTAATGGTATTTACTTATCCGAAATATAGGACAGAACAGGTGATGGCGGCATTTTTTGGTGTGTTTTATCTCTCCGTTATGCTGTCCTTTATTTACCAGACTAGGATACTGCCGGGCGGTGTATTCACCGTATGGCTTATCTTTATCTGCGCATGGGGGTGCGATACCTGTGCATATTGTGTTGGCATGCTGATCGGCAGACATAAGATGGCGCCTATCTTAAGTCCGAAAAAATCTGTAGAAGGCGGCGTTGGCGGTATAGTAGGAGCAGCACTCATTGGCGTAGTGTATGGACTTTTGGTCAATCGTTTCGGCGGCGCGGAGGTGAATGTTATCTCCTATGCTGTCATAGGAGCCGCAGGGGGGGCTGTCTCTCAGATCGGAGATTTAGCAGCCTCTGCGATCAAGAGAAAGCACAACATTAAAGATTATGGGAAACTGATACCGGGACATGGCGGTATTTTAGACCGGTTTGACAGTGTGATTTTTACGGCCCCGATCATTTATTGTCTGGCCGTCCTTTTGTAGGAGGTATAAACAGATGAAGAAAATAGCAGTTTTAGGTTCTACAGGTTCCATTGGAACACAGACACTGGAAGTGGCGGAATATAATGGAGACATTGAGGTGTGCGCACTGGCAGCAGGTTCCAATATTTCCCTGTTGGAAAAACAGATACGGACGTTTCGTCCTAAGCTGGCTGCCGTATGGAATGAAAAGAAGGCGAAAGAACTAAAAGAGAAAGTTAAAGATCTGGATGTGCGTATTGTATCCGGAATGGATGGACTGCTGGAAACAGCGGCGATGCCGGATACAGAGATCCTGGTGACGGCGATTGTAGGCATGATTGGAATTCTGCCTACGATAGAAGCAATCAAAGCAGGAAAGGACATTGCGCTGGCAAATAAGGAGACCTTGGTGACGGCAGGGCATATTATCATGCCGCTTGCCAGAGAACACGGTGTATCTATTCTTCCGGTAGACAGTGAGCACAGTGCTATTTTCCAGTCTTTGCAGGGAAATCGTAAAAAAGAATTGGAGAAGATCTTGCTGACAGCTTCGGGAGGACCGTTTAGAGGAAAAAAGAGAGAAGAACTTGTGGATATACAGGTAGAAGACGCTTTGAAGCATCCGAACTGGGAAATGGGAAGAAAGATCACGATCGACTCATCTACTATGGTAAATAAAGGATTGGAAGTGATAGAGGCAAAATGGCTGTTTGACGTACAGGTGGAGAAAATACAAGTCGTTGTGCAGCCGCAAAGTATTATTCACTCGATGGTAGAGTATACAGACGGGGCAGTGATCGCTCAGCTGGGAACGCCGGATATGAAGCTTCCTATCCAGTATGCTTTGTATTATCCCGAGAGAAGATACCTTCCAGGAGACAGGCTGGATTTCAAAACACTGGCACAGATCACATTTGAAGAACCGGATATGGAAACGTTCTATGGATTGAAACTTGCTTATGAAGCGGGGAGAAAGGGCGGCTCCCTTCCTACTGTGTTTAATGCGGCGAATGAGAAGGCTGTCGCGCTGTTTTTAGAACGTAAGATCCAGTATCTTCAGATACCAGAGATCATCGCGGCGTGCATGGAACAGCATAAAAATATAGAGTCACCGACAGTAGAAGAAATACTAAATACGGAAAAAGAAACATATGAATTTATTAAAAATAGGTGGTAGTTTATGGGAATTATTATAGCAATACTCTTGTTCAGCGGGATCATCATTATCCATGAACTGGGACATTTTCTGCTTGCAAAGGCAAATAAGATCCGTGTAGATGAATTTTCGTTGGGACTGGGACCGACCTTATTTGGCAAGGAATTTCATGGCACTAAATTTTCTTTGAAGCTGCTTCCGTTTGGCGGCGCCTGCATGATGGGGGAAGATGATGTGGATGATCTGTCAGAAGGCAGTTTTAACAGTAAATCCGTCTGGGCGCGTATGTCCGTTATTGTCGCAGGACCGGTATTCAATCTGATCTTGGCATGGATCCTGTGTACGATCGTGGTGGCATGGGTGGGATATATGCCGCCTGTTGTGGACTCTGTAGAACCTGGATATGCCGCTTATGAAGCGGGAATACAGCAGGGGGATGTCATCAAGGAGATCAATGGAAAGAATATTCATCTCTGGAATGAGATCAGTCTCTACAATATGACACATGCACAGGAGGAAGAAGCAGAAATCGTCTATGAAAGAGATGGAAAAGAATATACAGTGACTTTAGAACTTCGCCAGCTTGCGGAAGATATGTATAAGAAGTTAGGCGTGACGAACAGCGGCGAATCTGTGCGTCCAGGTTTTTTTGGTGCCGTGCAGTATGGGGCGTATACGGTAAAGTACTGGGTGGATTATACAGTGGACTGTCTTCGAATGCTTGTCACAGGACAGGTAGGTATGCGTGAACTTTCTGGTCCTGTTGGGATTGTAGATTTTGTGGATACTACGTATCAGCAGTCCGTGGATGCAGGTTTGAAAATAGTCATATTGAATCTGATGAATATCGGGATTTTAGTGACTGCAAATTTAGGCATCATGAATCTCCTTCCTATTCCGGCCTTGGACGGTGGAAGGCTTGTATTTCTGATCGTGGAGGCGATACGGGGAAAAAGAGTACCGCCGGACAAAGAGGGAATGGTGCATTTTGCCGGTTTTGCTCTTTTGATGCTATTAATGGTGTTTGTGATGTTCAATGATATAAGAAATCTTTTTATTTAAAATAGAGTTTTTAGTTCCGAAAGCAGACAGCGCCGCATATAGTTAGGAGAGAGCCTTGTTGTGAGGAATGACATGAGTCAGATAAAAATGATGCAGAATGAAAATGCGGCTGGAGGAAAAGGACGTCTGCAGATCAATGTTACATCGCAGATAACGGCATATCCTGTCTCCGGAGCAAGAATTTCTATTTCTTATACGGGAGTTCCGGGAAATACGCTGGAACAGCTTGAAACGGACTTATCCGGGCAGACAGAAACGATCGAGCTTGACGCGCCCCCGGCAGAGTACAGCCTGAATGAGAACAGTGATATACAGCCGTATGCGGAATACACACTGAATGTCAGTGCTCCTGGTTTTGAACCGGTAAGTATTTCAGGGGCAGAAATACTAGCTGATGTGAAGGCGATTCAGAATGTACAGTTGAAGCCAAGCGCAGAGGGAACGGAAGAAGAAAATATATTTGTGATACCGGCACATACACTGTATGCAGAATATCCGCCCAAAATTGCGGAAGAGGAGATCAAACCGGTCAATGAAACAGGGGAGATCGTATTGAGCAGAGTGGTGATCCCGGAGTATATCGTCGTGCATGACGGCTCGCCAAGAGACAGTACGGCGAAAAATTATTATGTCAGATACAAGGATTATATCAAGAATGTGGCATCCAGTGAGATTTACGCTACTTGGCCTGCCGATACGATCAGGGCAAATGTGCTTGCGATCATGTCCTTTACGTTGAACCGTGTCTATACGGAATGGTACCGGAATAAAGGGTATGATTTTACAATTACATCTTCCACGGCATTCGATCATAAATGGATACCGGAACGAAATATCTATGACACAATCTCGGTCATTGTAGATGAATTGTTTTCCAATTATCTTTCCCGTCCAAATGTACGGCAGCCTATTTTGACACAGTACTGCGACGGACGTAAAGTCACATGTCCGAATTGGATGACACAATGGGGATCGAAATCTTTGGGAGACCAGGGATATTCAGCCATCGAGATACTTCGATATTTTTATGGGGACAATATGTATATCAATATGGCAGAGGAGATTTCGGGGATTCCCTCTTCATGGCCGGGATATACGCTGGAAATTGGAACAAACGGAGACAAGGTACGCCAGATGCAGGAGCAGTTAAATGCAATCGCCAGAGCATATCCAGCGCTTCCGAAGATCAGTGCCGATGGAATATATGGACCGGCTACAGAAGAAGCAGTGAGAAAATTTCAAGAAGTATTTG
This sequence comes from Mediterraneibacter sp. ICN-202921, assembly GCF_037890075.1. NCBI lineage: Bacteria > Bacillati > Bacillota > Clostridia > Lachnospirales > Lachnospiraceae > Mediterraneibacter > Mediterraneibacter sp. ICN-202921. The sequence goes on from NZ_JBBKBE010000003.1 coordinate 161,540, forward strand.
AACTTCCGGTCACAGGAAAAGTGGACTATGCAACCTGGTATAAAATATCAGGTATATATGTAGGGGTGTCCAGAATTGCTGAATTAGTATAAAAATGCAGGAGCAGAGATTGCGCAGGAGCAGAAATTTCTGCTCCTGTAAATCATTCTGCGAGAGAATACATCATAAGAAAATTTTCACGTTCAAATTTATCCATATGTACAAAATCTGTAAAATCTACATCAACAAAGTACATTGGCTGTCCGCAGCAGATCGCATGTGCTTTATTATTGGTATAATGATATTTTTTGCATTTTATGCAATAAAAGACATGCATCATAATCAGTCACCCCTCTCTTATATCAAAATGATATCATAAATATGCATTTATGTGGGGATAAAATGCAATTTTGAGTATAGCGTATCGTTAAGAAACGTATATATGAAAAGGATGAGTCAGGAAATATCCGAATTGTGTAAAATTGAGGGAAAGGCGGCGTATGAAAAGAAGACGGACAGAAAGAAAATGGGGAAAAAAGAGAGTCCTGATCGGAATATTAGTGCTCTTATCTGCCGGTATAGCAGTATGGAATATAGGTGGCCTTGCGCCTGTTTCTAAGAGGGCGCATAAGATCAACCTCTGGAGTACTGTAAGAGGAGAAAAAGAGATACAGCGGTGTATAACAGAAACGAATATGGACAGGCAGAAGACGGCGGATCAGCATTATGGAGCAAAAGGATTCTATTATCAGAAATTAACAGCAGCGGAACAGGATATGTACTATGCGCTTTGGCAGGGAGTAAAAGAGGAACTTGCATATATCGAGCTTCCTACATCTGATGGAGAACTAGCAGCAAAGGTCTATGAGTACCTATTGTATGACAGACCGGAATTATTCTGGTGCGACGGTACCTCCAAGATGACGATTTATGAAACAACGCTTCAATTTTATCCTGGTTATCACTGTACAGGAGAGCAGAAAAAAGAAAGAGAAGCGCAGATACAGACGGCGTCAAAGGCATGTTTAGACGCTTTTGTGCAGGGGATGACAGAATATGAACAGATACGTTATATTTTTGATTATCTGGTGAAAACAGTAGAATATGATTCAAAGGCTCCGGACAACCAGAATATATACAGCGCTCTGGTGAACAAGAAATCCGTGTGTGCCGGCTATGCGCGGGCAGCGCAGTACTTGCTGCAGCAGGCAGGAATGGAGTGTATCTATGTGGTGGGCGACATTGTGGAACAAGGAGCACATGCATGGAATATCGTGAACTGTGAGGGAAAATATTATCAGATGGATGTAACATTTGGAGATCCTGTATTTCTGGCGGTGGAAGAAAACATGTCCGTTCCACAGGAGATCGTGAACTATGATTATCTTTGCTGTACAGATGAAGTGATCATACAGACACATAGGGCAGATGAAAGCATGGGATATCCTGTCTGCAGTTCGGATGACCTGCATTATTATAGGATGGAAGGCATGTATTATGAGACATTTGACGCGGAGGAAATACGCAGCAAAATGCGTGAGAGTTTCTATCTGGGAGAGACGTCTTTTACTTGTAAATTCTCCGATCATGCTCTGTATCTGGAGGCATGCAGTACACTGATCGGAGAAGTGCTGCCTGCTGTCTGTGCAGAGATTGCAGAGTATCATGGTGTGAGCAGTGTGCGGTATACATATGTGGAGGATGAGGATATGAATAAGATCATGGTTTTCTGGGAATTGTGAAAAATGAAATTGTAGTATTGAAATATGAATTTAAATGTAGTATAATCTTTACAATTTGAGAAAGTGGGCGCTCTGGATGAAAAGACTCCAAGAGTGCCTTTGTTATGCGCAAATCAAACAGTAAAATTTACGAAGGGATAAGGTGGACAGATGAAGGCATTTCTGATATTAGAAGACGGAACTGTGTTTACGGGGACTAGCATTGGTTCGACAAAAGATATGATCAGCGAAATCGTATTTAATACCTCCATGACAGGATATTTAGAGGTATTGACTGACCCTTCTTATGCGGGACAGGCAGTGGTCATGACCTATCCGTTGATTGGAAACTATGGGATCACGCCGGACATGGAATCTAAAAAGGCATGGCCGGATGGGTATATTGTGAGAGAATTGTCCCGTATGCCGAGCAATTTCCGGTGTGAGGGAACGATCCAAGATTTCTTAAAAGAGCAGGATATTCCGGGGATTGCGGGGGTGGATACGCGTGCCCTTACAAAGATTCTCAGGGAAAAGGGAACCATGAATGGGATGATCACTACGAATACAGATTACGATCTGGGAGAAATTCTTCCTAAATTAAAGGAATATAAGGTGGGAGATGTGGTCTCTAAAGCAACTTGTTCTGAAAAATATGTCCTTGAAGGAAACGGCAAAAAGGTGGCACTTCTGGATCTGGGGGCAAAAAATAATATTGCCAAATCTCTGCATCAACGCGGCTGCGAAGTGACTGTATATCCGGCACACACAACGGCGGAAGAAATTCTTTCATCTTATCCTGACGGAATCATGTTGTCCAACGGACCTGGAGACCCGGCAGACTGTACTTCCATTATAAAAGAAATTAAAAAATTGTATGACAGTGATATTCCAATCTTTGCGATCTGCTTGGGACATCAGCTTATGGCTCTTGCAACGGGGGCAACTACACATAAATTAAAATACGGGCACAGGGGAGGCAATCATCCGGTCAAAGATCTGCAGACAAACCGTGTCTATATTTCCTCACAGAATCATGGCTATGTGGTGGATACCGAAAGTGTAGATGCAAATGTTGCGGTTCCGGCGTTTGTCAATGTAAATGATGGTACGAACGAAGGGCTTTCTTATGTTGGAAAGAAGATATTTACTGTGCAGTTTCATCCGGAGGCGTGTCCGGGACCACAGGATTCTGGTTACTTGTTTGATCGGTTCATAGATATGATGGGAGGGACGAAATAATGCCAAGAGATAAGAGTATCAAAAAAGTTTTAGTGATCGGTTCCGGGCCGATCGTGATCGGGCAGGCTGCAGAATTTGATTATGCAGGGACACAGGCATGTCGTTCCTTGAAAGAAGAAGGAATCGAAGTCGTGCTTTTAAATTCGAATCCGGCTACGATCATGACAGATAAGGATATTGCGGACCGTGTTTATATAGAACCACTGACGGTAGAGGTTGTTGAGCAGCTTATTTTAAAGGAAGAGCCAGATAGCGTGCTTCCCACTCTGGGAGGACAAGCGGGACTAAATCTGGCGATGGAATTAGAAGAAGCTGGTTTTTTAAGAGAACATGGTGTACGGCTGATCGGAACGACTTCAGAAACCATCAAAAAAGCGGAAGATCGTCTGGAATTCAAGGCTACGATGGAGAAGATAGGAGAGCCGGTGGCAGCCTCTCTGGTCGTAGAAAATGTGGAAGACGGTCTTTCATTTGCCAATAAGATTGGGTATCCGGTAGTACTGCGTCCGGCATATACGCTTGGCGGAAGCGGCGGCGGTATTGCCCATGACAGTGAGCAGCTGGTGGAAATCCTGGAAAATGGACTTCGTCTTTCTCGTGTGGGCCAGGTGCTAGTGGAACGCTGTATCGCAGGGTGGAAGGAAATCGAGTATGAGGTCATGCGGGATGGAAACGGCAACTGCATTACCGTTTGTAATATGGAAAATATCGATCCTGTCGGTGTACATACAGGGGACAGCATCGTCGTAGCGCCTTCCCAGACATTAGGCGATAAAGAGTATCAGATGCTGCGTACCTCTGCTTTGAACATCATCAGCGAATTGAATATCACTGGAGGATGTAATGTACAGTATGCATTGCATCCAGAGACGTTTGAATACTGTGTGATCGAGGTCAATCCGCGTGTGAGCCGTTCTTCTGCGCTGGCATCGAAAGCCACTGGGTACCCGATTGCAAAAGTAGCGGCGAAGATTGCTCTGGGCTATACATTGGATGAGATTAAAAATGCGATCACACAGAAGACATATGCCAGCTTTGAGCCTATGTTAGATTACTGTGTAGTAAAATTACCCAGACTTCCGTTTGATAAATTTATCAGCGCTAAGAGAACGCTGACGACGCAGATGAAAGCTACAGGAGAAGTTATGAGTATCTGCGATAATTTCGAGGGCGCGCTGATGAAGGCGATCCGTTCTCTGGAGCAGCACGTGGATAGCCTGCTGTCTTATGATTTTACAGGATTGACAGAGGACGAACTGCTAGAGCAGCTTACGATCGTTGATGATATGCGGATGTGGAGGATCGCAGAGGCAGTGCGGCGAGGAATAAGCTATGAGACGATACACAGCATTACCTTGATAGATGAGTGGTTTATTGATAAATTTGCCCGCATCGTGGAGATGGAAAATGCGTTAAAGACGCAGCCGTTGACTGTGGAACTTTTAAAAGAGGCTAAGCGGATGGAGTTTCCGGATAACGTGATCGCCCGCCTGACTGGAACCGACGAGAGAGCGATCCATGATATGCGTCATGCGAACTATATCGTGGCAGCATATAAAATGGTAGATACCTGCGCGGCAGAATTTGCGGCAGAGACGCCATATTATTACTCTGTATATGGCAGTGAGAGTGAAGTGGAAAAGACACAGGATAGAAAGAAAGTACTTGTTCTTGGTTCTGGTCCTATACGGATCGGTCAGGGAATCGAGTTCGACTTTTGTTCCGTACATTGTACATGGGCATTTTCCAAAGAAGGTTATGAAACGATCATTGTAAATAATAACCCGGAAACGGTGAGCACAGATTTTGATATTGCAGACAAGCTGTATTTTGAGCCTCTGACACCGGAAGATGTGGAGAGCATTGTAGATATCGAGAAACCGGACGGCGCGGTGGTACAGTTCGGTGGACAGACGGCGATCAAGCTGACAGAAGCGCTGATGAAGATGGGCGTGCCGATTTTAGGGACATCAGCAGAGAATGTTGATAAGGCAGAAGATAGAGAATTATTTGATGAAATCCTGGAAGAATGTGAGATTCCACGTCCCACGGGAGGAACAGTCTTTACCGCGGAGGAAGCCAAAGAAGTAGCGAACAGGCTGGGGTATCCGGTTTTGGTAAGACCTTCTTATGTACTGGGCGGACAGGGTATGCAGATCGCTATAAATGACCATGACATAGATGAGTTTATCGGGATTATCAATCGGATCGCACAAGATCATCCGATCCTTGTAGATAAATATCTGCAGGGAAAAGAAATCGAAGTAGACGCAGTGTGTGACGGAGAGGATATCCTGATACCGGGTATCATGGAGCATATTGAGCGTGCAGGCATCCATTCGGGCGACAGTATCTCGGTATATCCAGCGCAGAGTCTGACGAAAAAAGCGAAAGAAAAAATCGCCGAGTATACGAGAAGGCTGGCAAAGTCGCTTCATGTGGTAGGCCTTATCAATATCCAGTTTATCGTCTGCGGCGAGGAGGACGTCTATGTGATCGAAGTAAATCCTCGCTCCAGCCGTACAGTTCCGTATATCAGTAAGGTGACAGGTATCCCGATCGTTCCGCTGGCATCGAAAGTGATCATTGGAAATAAGATAAAGGAATTGGGATATACACCGGGACTGCAGCCGGAAGCAGAGTATGTAGCTGTGAAAATGCCGGTATTTTCCTTTGAGAAGATCCGAGGCGCAGATATTAGTCTGGGACCTGAGATGAAATCCACAGGAGAATGTCTTGGTATTGCGAAAACTTTTGACGAGGCTCTTTATAAGGCGTTTTTAGGAGCCGGTATCAAACTTCCGAAATTTAAGAATATGATCATGACCGTACGTGACGAGGATCAGCCGGAAGCTGTAGAGATCGGACGCAGGTTTGCGGCGATCGGGTATCATATTTTTGCTACGAGCGGTACGGCGCGTGCTTTAAATGCCGCAGGTGTGAAAGCAACGCCGGTGCGCAAGATCGAGCAGGAATCTCCGAACTTGATGGATCTGATTCTGGGGCATAAGATCGACCTTGTAATTGATATCCCCGCACAGGGAGCAGAGCATGCAAGAGATGGCTTCATCATCCGCCGCAATGCCATTGAGACAGGGGTGAATGTATTGACAGCGATTGATACGGCGCAGGCTTTGATCACCAGTCTGGAGAATACAGACATCAAGAAACTGACATTGATCGATATTGCCACGGTGCAGTAAAAAAAGACAGATAGATTTTTCAAGGATACCGTTTTGTTATGTATAAAAGCTCTGACAGCCAGGTTTATGCCTGATTCTGTCAGAGTTTTTCGTATAGATTAAAAAGGAGAAAATATAGATGGGATTTCAAATTTATGAATGGCTGGAGATGTATGCAGAGGCAGTAGATAGGACTTTTGGATACAGAGTATGGTTTTTAGGAGTGCAGGGAAGTTATGCACGAGGAGAAGGAACGCAGGACAGTGATATAGATGTTGTACTGGTATTAGATAAACTGCTTGCCGCTGACCTTCGCATTTATAGAAACATGCTGGATGAACTGCCGTATAGAGAAAAAACATGTGGTTTTATTTCCGGCAGACAAGAACTGGAGAATTGGACGAAAGCAGATTTGTTTCAGTTTTGCCATGACACCGTGCCGTTAAAGGGAAGCCTTGAAAATATACTGTCTGCAGTGACAGAGAACGATATAAGAGAGGCAGTACATATGGGAGCGTGTAATATTTATCATGGCGCATGCCATAATATTGTCCATGAACGGCAGAAAGAAATCACACAGTCTTTATATAAGTCGGCAGTTTTTGTATTACAGGCAAAATATTTTCTGGAAAGTCAGGTGTATATCAGTAAAAGAGCGGAATTATTTGTAAAACTGTCGGGGAAAGACCGGGAGATCCTATATATAGCCATGCAGATGAAAAAGGAACTGGATGGACAGAAAGGAACATTGGATGAAGCCGACCAAAAACTGATCGATTGGGCGTCGGATATAATATACAAAATGAATAATATGAAAATAAATAAGTCATAATATACAGGTATTTAGCTGAAAAAGTGCTTTTAGATCACGATAAAATGCAAGAAATGATTGACGAAATTTCATTTTGGCGATACAATAACATGCAGTGAGATAAAATGCACAAAGAAAATGGAGGAGTACGAAATGACAGCATATAAAGCATTGAGCCGGGAAGAATTAAAACAAGTCAAGGAGGAACTAGAGCAGCAGTTTGCAGAAGTAAGGGCGAGAGGACTTAAAATGGATATGTCCAGAGGAAAACCATCGGCAGAACAACTGGAACTTTCTGTGGGAATGCTTGATACGGTAAACAGCAAAAGCTCCCTGCTTTGTGAGAATGGAATGGATGCAAGAAATTATGGGATATTGGATGGGATACCGGAGGCGAAGAAACTGTTTGCGGATATAATGGAAACAGAGCCGGAGAATGTGATCGTATTTGGTAATTCCAGCCTGAATATCATGTATGATACGGTGGCACGTTCTATGCTGCACGGCGTGATGGGCTGTACTCCTTGGTGCAAGCTGGATAAAGTGAAATTCTTATGTCCTGTTCCAGGATATGACAGACATTTTGGGATTACGGAACATTTTGGGATTGAAATGATCAATATTCCCATGCGCGAGGATGGACCGGATATGGATATGGTAGAGGACCTTGTCAATACGGATGCTTCTGTAAAAGGGATCTGGTGTGTGCCAAAATATTCCAATCCACAGGGAATCACATATAGTGGTGAAACAGTCCGCCGTTTCGCACATTTGCAGCCGGCAGCAGAGGATTTCAGAATTTACTGGGACAATGCGTATTGTGTGCATCATCTATATGAAGATAAACAAGATCAGATTTTGGAAATATTAGAAGAATGTAAAAAAGCAGGTAGTCCGGATATGGTATATAAGTTTTCCTCTACATCCAAGATCAGTTTTCCGGGCGCGGGAATTGCAGCGTTGGCGGCATCGGAAGCTAACCTAAAAGATGTGAAAAATACAATGAAAATGCAGACTATAGGGCATGACAAGATCAATCAACTCCGACACGTGAGATTTTTCAAAGATTTGGATGGTATCCATGCACATATGAAAAAGCATGCAGAGATCATCCGTCCGAAATTTGAGGCTGTCCTTTCGGCTTTAGAAAGAGAACTGGGGGATCTTGAGATTGGAAGGTGGATTGCGCCAAGAGGCGGGTATTTTATCTCCTTTGAGGCAATGGATGGCTGCGCCAAAGCAATCGTGGCAAAAGCCAAGGAAGCAGGACTTGTGATGACCGAAGCAGGTGCAACGTATCCGTATGGGAAAGATCCCCATGACAGCAATATTCGGATCGCGCCGACCTATCCAACGTTGGAAGAATTAAAAGAGGCAGCAGAAATTTTTGTGCTGAGTGTAAAATTAGTAAGTGCAGAAAAATTGTTGAAAGAAAGTATATAGCATGCTATTTAAAAAAGCAAGATAATCCAAGCATGAGAAAAGGAGATGCATCTTCAATGGTTAAATATAGTGAAGAGACATCTCCTTTTTCATGCTTATTTAAATTTTACTGCTGTGCCATAGGCCATCACTTCCGCAGCTCCCTGGGCGATAGAACTGGAGGCGAAGCGCATGGCAACGACGGCGTCGGCAGGAAAACGTTCTGCATCCTCTATCATACGTTCATAGGCGATATCCCGTGCTTGATTCATCATGTCTACATAAGATTTCATCTCGCCGCCGACCAGGTTTTTAAAAGAACTACCTATATCTCGGCCGATATTTTTACATTGGATCGTACTTCCTTTTACCAGTCCTAGTACCTCAAAATTCTGACCCGGTATTGTTTCAGTGGTTACTACTAACATGATGATAGCCCTCCTTATCCAAATAAAAATGTGTCTGTTACATAATAATATAATTATTATAGCATGGTTTTGTGTTCTGGAAAATGATATTTCTGCTGTTTTTATTATGGCAGGGTCCCGTTTCTACCATAAACCGAGTATATGCTGCATGCACAAACTTACAAAAGTGATCCCGATCCAACAGCAGAAACCGGTAAAAATTGGTTTTGCGCCGGTACGGACAAGCTGGATGATATTTGTATGCAATCCGATCGCTGCCATGGCCATGACGATCAGAAATTTGCTTAGTTCTTTTAGAGGGGCAGTCACTTCATAGGGGAGCTGGAATATGGTAGTGACCACGCTGGCGAGTATAAAAAAGAGAACAAAGAACGGAAAAGATTTTTTCAGGCTAAAAGTAGAATCTTTTCTGTTTTTTTCTTTTCGGCCTCGCCAGAGAGCAAGAGTCAATGTGATAGGAATGATCGCCAGTGTCCGTGTCATTTTGACGATTGCGGCAGCTTCTAGTGTGTGGCTTGCGTGTATGCCGTCCCAGGCGGCGGCAGCGGCTGTGACAGAGGAAGTATCATTGATCGCGGTTCCAGCGAATAAACCGAATCCTTCATTGCTGAGCCCAAGAAGACCTCCCAGCGTGGGAAATAGGAGAGCGGCAAGGACATTGAAAAGAAAAATAACAGAGATAGACTGTGCTACGTCTTCGTCAGAAGCATCAATGACCGGAGCGGTAGCGGCGATAGCGCTTCCTCCGCAGACAGAAGAACCGACGCCTACAAGGATCGCGCTGTCCGGTGTTAATTTTAATACCTTATAGAGAAAAAAGGCAATGAGTAGAGAAACAGAGATTGTAGAAAGGATAATAGGGAGTGACTGTCTGCCTTTTGCCAGTATTTCTGTCAGATTCATGCCGAAACCTAAAAAAACGACAGCTGCCTGTAAGATTTTTTTAGATGTATAGTGGATCCCCGGAGCAAATTTTTCTTTTTGCGGCATGAATAAAGTAAGGATCATTCCAATCAAGATAGAAAATACAGGCCCTCCTACGACAGGAAAACGTTGACCTAAAAACCAGGCTGGGAACGAGATGAATAGACAAAGAAGCAGACCTGCACCATTTTTTTTAATAAAGTTCATACTATATTCCTCCATAGATGATGATAAAAATTTCAGCAACAGGCGAGGCAGGGGTATACGCAAGATTGCTGTTGAAAAAAGCATACCATAAAGAGAATATAAAATATAATTATATATCTTTATTTTATAATAAATATATGTTATGATAAATGCAGGGAGTAATTACTATAAAGCTGATAAGGTCAGCATATATAGGGTGCGGGCTGTTCTGATCGGAATATCCCGCATCTTGTTTCAATAGGACGCTATATACCTGTTTGGGCATCCCGCAATTTGGGCCTTACAGGCTGACGGGCTATGCCCGATAAGGTATAGGATAGAAATATAAGAGGGGTCTATATGCTTGATTTTCGTATGGAAACATTTTTAAAAGTCTGCCACTGCATGAATTTTACAAGGGCAGCAGAAGAACTTCACATTACACAGCCGGCAGTTTCACAGCATATCCACTATCTGGAGAAATACTACCATACGAAATTATTTCTCTATGAAGGGAAAAAACTGCGTTTGACGAATGCGGGCGAACTGCTTAGAAATGCATCTATGACAATGAAACATGATGAGCTTTCTCTCCAGAATGAAATGAGAAAGGAAGGGGAAGAATTAAAAGAGATACGCTTTGGGGCGACACGTACGGTAGGAGATGCATTGATGGGGAAGATACTGGCAAAGTATCTGGCCTCGTATCCGGATGCGAAGATACACATGGAAGTGGAAAATACGAATATGCTGCTGAACAGATTGGATGAAGGGCAGATTGATTTTGCGATCGTGGAAGGGTTTTTTAAGAAAAGAGAATATGATTTTATGCATTATTCAACAGAAGCATATATTGCTGTCTGTGGGCAGAGGTATGCGTTTGTAAAGAAACCGGAAAAAATAGAAGATTTATTCGGAGAACGTCTTCTGCTGCGGGAATCGGGTTCCGGTACAAGAGAAGTACTGGAGCGGTTTTTGAGTTCACAGAATTTTAGCCTGGATGATTTTAAGAAATGTGTGGAAGCAGGAAGCCTGCAGACCATTAAAGAGTTGACAAAAGCAGGATGTGGTATTACATTTTTATATGAAGTTGCTGTAAAAGATGAACTGGAAAAGGGCGAGATACAAAAGATCGATCTGCCGGATTTTCAGGTGTCTCATGACTTTACGTTTCTCTGGCGTCGGGGGAGTATTTATGCAGAGCGCTACAGAGAGATATTTCAGAGATTTTCGATATGAAGAACGCAGTATACGCAAGATTATAAAAAAGGAAGTGATGTAGGTGTTACAGGTAGAGCATTTATCTTATGATATAGTAGAAGAAGGACGGCAGTCGGAGATTTTATCCGACGTTAGTTTTACCGTTCAGGATGGAGAGATGCTGGTCATTACGGGACCAAATGGAGGCGGCAAATCTACGCTGGCAAAAGTGTTGATGGGAATCAACAAAGAAACTGCAGGAAAGATTTATCTGGATGGGCAGGATATTACAGCTCTTTCAATAGATGAGCGAGCAAAAGCGGGGATCGGCTTTGCCTTTCAGCAGCCTCCCCGCTTTAAAGGGATGACTGTGAGGCGGCTTTTATCTCTTGCCGCGGGCCGGACATTGGATGAAAAGACTTGCTGTGAACTGTTGAGCAGTGTAGGGTTGTGTGCGAGAGAATATATAGACAGAGAAGCAGATGCTACATTGTCGGGCGGAGAAATGAAACGGATTGAAATTGCTACGGTTCTTGCGAAGCGCCATGCGCTTTGTATTTTTGATGAGCCGGAAGCCGGGATCGATCTGTGGAGTTTTTCTATGCTGATCAAACGTTTTGAACAGATCCACAGAGAAAAAAAGGAAAGTCTTATTTTAATCTCTCATCAGGAGCGGATCATTGAGATGGCGGATCGTATTATGGTGATTGCGGATGGAAAGAAAAAAAGCATCGGTACGGCACAAGAAATCATGCCGGAGTTATTTGGACATGCAATGGACGCCTGTGAATGTCGTAAGCAAAAAGGAGGGGAACTCTATGGAGCTTGATAAAGTGACGCAGGATGTGCTGGATGTGATAGATTCCTATGGATTTAAACAGAAGGGCGCATATAATTTAAGGTTAAACGGGATGGCTGTATGTCACGGTGACAGCAGACACATCCATATAGTGAAAAAGGAAGATCGACCAGGTATTGATATCCATATCAGCGGCGAGGCAAAAAACGAGCAGGTACACATTCCGGTTGTTATGTCAAAGGAAGGTGTAGATGTTGTATATAATGATTTCTATATAGAAGATGGAGCGGATGTCACCATTATCGCCGGATGTGGGATTCATGGAGAAGGATGCAGCGAGACGAGGCATGACGGTATCCATACTTTCCATGTAGGGGAAAACGCCAATGTAAAATATATAGAGAACCACTATGCACAAGGAGACGGCACGGGGAAAAAAGTGTTGAATCCAGTTACAAAAATATACGTAGGTGAGAACTCTGTGTTTACACTTGAGACTTCACAGATTAAGGGCGTTGATTCTACAGAAAGAGAAAATTATATTGAACTGGCAGAAAACGCTAAGCTTTTTGTGACGGAGAAGCTGATGACACATGAAGAACAGACAGCAATCTCGAATATGGATGTGCAGCTGATGGGAGAAAATAGTTCTGCCAGGATTGTGTCACGTTCTGTTGCAAAAGGGAAATCCAGACAGGTGTTCCATCCGAAAGCAATCGGAAACAATCTCTGCCATGCACATGTGCAGTGTGATTCTATCATCATGGATGAAGCAGAGATCAGTTCCATTCCGGAGATTAACGCAAGGCATGTGGATGCGCAGATCGTACATGAAGCGGCAATTGGAAGGATCAATGATGAACAGCTGATCAAACTGCGGACATTCGGACTCAACGAGGAAGAGGCAGAGGCAGTGATCATCGAAAATTTCTTGAAATAAAAAAAGGGGGATGACAGACGGTATGTTCTAACAACCGTGGTCATTCCCTTTTTGTTATGTTTTGAAAGTTTTTCCTGAGAGTGTCAGACAGAGGGTGTCTTACACACGTCGATCCAGTCTGCGGCTTCTGCAAATTTTTCTAATTCTTCACAGGTCACTTCTACTGCGGAATTTGCGCTCCCCGCAGCGGGGAATACGGTGGAAAAGCGCTTTAGGGACACGTCCAGATACGTCGTGACTGAGGAGGGATTTCCAAAAGGACATACTCCCCCGACGGCGTGTCCAGTGTAGGTTTCGACATCTTCAGGAGATAACATTTTAGCTTTCATGCTAAAGAAATGTTTAAATTTACTATTGTCTATTTTTGTGTCTCCTGCAGTTACAATAAGGATGGCAGTATCTCTTTCCTTAGTATAGAAAGAAAGTGTTTTGGCAATACGTGCAGGTTCTACACCGGCGGCTTGTGCCGCAAGATCAACAGTTGCACTGGAAGATGAAAACTCAATAATTTCTTTAGATATATTTTTGTTTTTAAAATAATCTTTAACAATCTGAACAGACATTGTGATCTCCTTTATTTTTCCTGTTATTTATGATATAGGATACCAAGTTTACTATTGTGTATTATAACAGAAGTATCTTTACAGTAAAAGAGGATTGTGGTAAGATATGGGCGGATATCTGACAAAGAGTTTTCTCAGGCGGGGAGCGCCGTTTGGGTTTTTACTGTACCGGCGTACGAGGTACGAAAATAACCTGCGAGGGAATCCGTGTTCCGGAGTGAGAGGATACCAAGGAGTATCGACCGTTATTTCAGGAGGTTAACATGAAAAACATCAATGTAAAAAAGCTTGCTTTGGCAGGCATTCTTGTAGCTGTCGGTATTGTCTGTTCTCCGCTGTCTATTCCGGTGGGCGCGTCAAAATGTGCTCCAGTCCAGCATTTTATCAATATATTGGGCGGCGTCTTTTTAGGACCGGGGTATGCGGTAGGGATGGCGTTTGTAACGAGTCTTTTGCGTAATTTGATGGGAACCGGGACACTGCTGGCATTTCCGGGATCCATGTGTGGAGCGTTTCTCTGTGGTATGTTATATAAGTATGGGAAACATCTGCCTTATGCATATGTAGGTGAACTGTTCGGTACATCAGTGATCGGAGGGATTTTAAGTTATCCGGTTGCAGCGTTTCTGATGGGAAGCGACAGCGCTGTTTTTGGTTTCGTGATTCCATTTTTTATTTCTAGTTTTGGCGGCACGATACTGGCAGTTGTTCTCGTTACTGTGATGAAAAGAATGAAAGTGTTGGATATATATCTGGGAAATTTGAATTATCAATAGAAATAACAGGGGAGCTTGCGCAGCAGGCAGGCTGAGAGTAGACGAACGTGTCTAGACCCGTGACCTGATTTGGATAATGCCAACGTAGGGAATATATAAACGCATTCGCAGCGGGTATACCTCATTGGTATACCCGCTTTTATCGAATAAGAAGCATAGGAGGATTTATCATATGATAAAAAAGTGCATGCAGCAAGTGAGAAAAACTGCTCCTTTGGTACATAATATTACAAATTATGTTACTGTAAATGATGTGGCGAATATATTGCTGGCCTGTGGAGGAAGTCCGATCATGTCGGATGAAGCAGAAGATGTGGAGGACATTACATCTATCTGCGGCGGACTTAATATCAATATTGGAACTTTGCACAAAACAAGTATAGAAGGAATGTTTAAGGCAGGAAGAAAGGCAAATGTATTGGGGCATCCTGTCCTGCTGGATCCGGTGGGGGCAGGCGCCAGTGCGCTTAGAACGAATACGGCGCTGAGATTGCTGAAGGAAATCCAACTGACCGCTATCCGTGGAAATATGTCGGAGATCAGGACGCTGGCAAATGGAAGCGGGACGACAAAGGGGGTAGATGCGGACATAGCAGATATCGTGAAAGAAGAGAATCTGAAAGAAGCGGTTGCTTTTGTGAAAAAATTTGCGGATGAAACGAAGACGATCATTGCTGTCACAGGGGCCATTGATCTTGTATCAGACGGAAAACAATGTTATGTGATACGAAATGGACGTCCGGAGATGGGGAAGGTTACCGGAACCGGATGTCAGTTATCCGGCATGATGACAGCATATCTGACAGCGAATCCGGAGAATCATCTGGAAGCTGCGGCAGCAGCAGTCTGTGCAATGGGACTTGCCGGGGAGATCGGGTTTAGTTATATGTGCAAAGGAGATGGAAATGCGACATATCGCAGCCGTATCATCGATGCAGTTTATAATATGACAGGAGAAGAATTAGAAAGAGGTGCAAAGTATGAGGTGCTCTAAAAAAGATCTACTTCTTTATGCGGTGACAGACAGAAGATGGCTGCATGGAAAGAGACTTTGTGAACAAGTGGAAGAAGCCTTAAAAGGAGGCGCGACATTTATACAGCTCAGGGAAAAAAATCTGGAGGAAGCCGCATTTTTAAAAGAGGCAGAAACGATAAAAGAACTTTGCAGCCAGTACAAAGTCCCGTTTGTGATCAATGATAATGTAGAAATCGCAAAAGCGGTTGACGCAGATGGAGTGCACGTGGGTCAAAGTGATATGGAAGCGCTGCATGCACGAGAAATACTGGGTGAGGATAAGATCATCGGTGTATCGGCGCAGACAGTAGAGCAAGCTGTAAAAGCAGAAAAAAATGGCGCAGATTATTTGGGAGTAGGAGCAGTATTTGCTACAGGTTCTAAGGCAGACGCAAAAGAAGTCGATCATGAGACGCTAAAAGAAATCTGTGCGGCAGTAAATATTCCGGTGATCGCGATCGGTGGGATTGGCGAAGCAAACGTTATGAGACTAAAAGGAAGTGGAATCTGCGGTATAGCAGTCATCAGTGCTGTCTTTGCACAGTCAGATATACAAAATGCAGCAAAGAGACTGCGTGATCTGACAAAAGAAATGCTAGGTGAAAGATAAAGAAAATGATAAAAGGTATCGTATTTGATGTGGATGGAACGCTTTTAAATTCCATGCCTGTTTGGGAAAACTTAGGAGAATTATATTTGAAGAGTTTAGGGATAGCGGCAGAAAAAGATCTTAGAAATATCCTCTTTGAGATGAGTTTGGAGGAAGGCGCTGCATATCTGATCAAAACATATGGACTCGCGCTTACGGAAACGGAGGTGGTAAGTGGCCTGAACAGACGGGTAGAAGAGTTTTACAGAGAGAAAGTTCCTCTGAAAGAAGGCGTAAGACAATATCTGGATGAATTTAAAGCGAGAAAAATACCCATGACGATCGCGACATCCGGAGATAGGCAAAATGCAGAAGCAGCATTAAAAAGATTAGGAGTTTTTTCTTATTTTCAAGGGATTTTTACATGTGCAGAGATTGGAAGCAGTAAATCGCAGCCGGATATTTATCTGGCCGCAGCGCTGCAGATGGATACAGAACCTGAAAATACATGGGTATTTGAAGATGCGTATCACGCTGTCCTAACGGCGAAGAAGGCAGGTTTTAAGACAGTTGCCGTATATGACAAGGCAAATGACAGAAATCTTGCAAGAATATGGAATACGGCGGATATTTATTTGGCCGCATATACGGATTTCGCGTTGGTTTATAAAAGAATGGCTGGAGAATGAAAGAAAAGAGAGGAAAAGTACGATGAAAACTGCATTGACGATCGCTGGAAGCGACTGCAGCGGAGGAGCCGGAATACAGGCTGATATTAAAACAATGATGGCAAATGGGGTATTCGCTATGAGTGCTGTGACAGCCTTGACTGCGCAGAATACAACTGGGGTGGCAGGGATCATGGAGGTGACTCCCGGGTTTTTGAAGGAACAATTAGACTGTATATTTAACGATATACGCCCGGATGCCGTAAAAATTGGAATGGTATCGTCCGGTGAGCTGATACGGGCAATAGCAGAAAAGTTAAAAGAGTATCATGCTGTACATATCGTAGTCGATCCGGTAATGGTGGCGACGAGCGGGGCAAAATTGATCAGTGACGATGCGATAGATATATTGAAAGAAGAACTGTTAGGGATTGCGGATATACTGACTCCGAATATCCCAGAGGCAGAAGTGCTGGCAGAAATGTCGATAAGAACAGAAGAAGATATGATAAAAGCAGCAGAAAAAATCGGATGGTATTACCATTGCGCAGTGCTTTTAAAAGGTGGACATCAGTTAAACGACGCCAATGATCTGCTGTATCGGGAAGCAACATACAGATGGTTTTACGGGAAACGAATCTCGAATCCGAACACTCATGGGACAGGATGTACTTTATCCAGCGCAATTGCCTCAAATCTGGCAAAAGGCTTTTCTATGGATATATCGGTAGAACGCGCGAAAAGTTATATTTCAGGAGCGTTGGGAGCTATGTTGGATCTGGGGGCAGGCAGCGGACCTATGGATCATGCTTTTGCTATTACCGGAGAATATGTAAAAGAAGCAGAAAAATACAGGCAGTAAAAGTAAGAAAAAGATTGTATATTGCCGAAATATTCGATATTATGTATATAATGCCAATTTATAAATGGTATGTCCGAATTCTATAAAAGAAGAGAGAGAGGGTTTTTCATGGACAGTTCAATTTTTATTGGAACATGGTGGTCGTTGGTACCGCCGCTGCTGGCAATATTGCTTGCTTTTATAACAAAGGAGGTATATAGTTCACTCTTCATAGGGGTTGCTGTGGGCGCATTGCTGTATGCAGGCTTTGATCCCTGGAATGCATTTGTATCTTTCTTTGACATCATGAAGGAGAGTATGAATTTAAATATTTTGATATTTGATGTATTGCTCGGTATGATCATCGTACTGATGGCGAAATCAGGCGGCTCGGCGGCATATGGAAGGTGGGCAGGGAAAAAGATCAAGAGCAAAAAAAGCTCGCTGCTTGCGACGACTGGATTGGGCATATTAATATTTGTGGACGATTATTTTAATTGTCTGACAGTAGGTTCAGTCATGCGTCCTGTGACAGATCGTTATAAAGTTTCTAGAGCAAAGCTTGCCTATATTATCGATGCAACGGCAGCTCCGGTTTGTATCATCGCTCCAATCTCCAGCTGGGCGGCAGCGGTGAACTCTTATGTACCTGAAGATGCGGGGATTACTGGTTTTCAACTTTTTTTGCGCACGATTCCGTATAATTTATATGCAATTCTGACAATTGCGATGGTATTGTTTATCATTATTTCGGGTTTTGATTTTGGATTGATGAAAAAGCACGAAAGAAATGCGGCCAAAGGAGACTTGTTTACAAGCGGCGGAGAAGAATTTGATAAAATTGAAGAAGAATCTGGCTCTAAGCAGGGGAAAGTGATCGATCTTATACTTCCGGTCGCAGTTCTGATCGTGTCTGCGATAGGAGCAATGATCTATACTGGCTTTCTGGGCGGAGCAACGGATCTGATCACGGCTTTTTCTGGTTGTGATGCAGAGACAAGTCTTATTTTTGCGACAATGGTGACAGTATTGTTTATGTTTCTTTTGTATATGCCGCGAAAAGTAATCACATTTAAAGGCTTTATGGATAGTTTTGTAGAAGGGTTTAAACTGATGATACCTGCGGTTGCGATCTTGATTTTTGCCTGGTCCTTAAAAGGGATGGGAGATGCTTTGGGAATTGCAGATTTCGTGGGAGAAGTTGTAGGAAAGAATGCACAGGCAAGTATTTTTATACCGGTGATCATGTTTGCTGTGGCGATTTTTTTAGCATTTTCAACGGGAACTTCCTGGGGAACATTCGCGATCCTAGTGCCGATCGTCGTTGCCATGTTCTCATCTGCTTCGAATATGGAGATGATGGTCATTGCAGTTTCAGCTGTACTTGCCGGAGCAGTATGCGGAGATCATGTTTCACCAATATCTGATACGACCGTTATGTCTTCGGCAGGAGCGCAGAGCAATCATATCAACCATGTTTCTACACAGATGCAGTATGCAGCGGTCGTGGCAGGTGTGTGTGTAGCAGGGTATATCATTGCAGGGATAGTTAAAGTATGGTGGATAACGCTTGGTGCCAGCTTTATTCTATTGCTTGCAGTCTTGTTTGGCATGAAGATGTTTTTAGAACGTTCCAAGAAGGAACAGAAGGTGGAAGAAAATGCTTAGGATAGATGTGCCGTATATAGATCAGAGCAAAAGGTATCCAACCGGCTGTGAAAGTGTTTCTGCGACTATGCTTTTACAGTTCTTGGGCATAGAGATTACGGTGGATGAGTTTATCCAGAAGTATCTTGCATGCAGGGAGTTTCAATCTGTAGACGGGGAACTTTATGGACCGGATCCATATAAATATTTTTGTGGCAGCCCATATGATGAAGACTCTCTTGGCTGTTATGCTCCGGTCATCTGCCAGGCACTAAAGAAAGCGCTGCAGGATGCACATGAAAGGAAAATGTGTGGGGAACGGAAATGGATTGTGCTGGATGAAACGGGGCAATCTATGGAGTATCTCACAGATACTTATCTGGATAAAGGAATTCCGGTTATTTTATGGGCGTGTATCAATATGAGAGAGCCTATTGTGGGTCCACAGTGGAAACTTCTCGATTCAAAAGAAAGATTTACCTGGGTGTCAAATGAACACTGTATGCTTTTGACCGGATATGATGAAAAAGGATACTATTTTAATGATCCCTATGAAAATAATGGAGTTGTCTACTATGAAAAAGAACTTACAAACAATAGATATATAGCACAAAAAATGCAGGCGATAGGGATAAGGGAGATATAGATTCCAATCCACAGTACCGCTTAAACTCGTTGATGTTTCGTTCTGTTAGACAATTGTGGAATGAAAACAGACAGTACTATGTGTACATGAAAGTATGACACATGGCACTGTCTGTTTTTTCTCGCGGCGTACTGTTTTGTCAGAACTATAATAATTGTATCCCGTTCTCCAGAGCCTGTTTTGCTGTTTCCTCAGGCCAGATCGAGGATTGTACTTCTCCGATATGCGCTTTTCTTAAATAGTACATGCAGATGCGGGACTGACCGATACCTCCCCCAACTGTATAAGGCAGTTCCCCGTTTAAAAGCGCCTTCTGGAAGGGGAGGGAAGCACGTTCTTCGCAGTCTGCAAGCTTCAGCTGCTTTTTAAGAGCCCCTTCGTCTACCCGAATGCCCATGGAAGAAAGCTCTAATCCGATATCGAGTACCGGATAATATACGATAATATCTCCATTTAATTCCCAGTCATCATAGTCCGGCGCGCGGCCGTCGTGCTTTTTACCGGAAGCAAGTTCTTTGCCGATCTGTGAAATAAACACAGCCCCTTTTGCTTTAGCGATACGATATTCCCTTTCTTTGGGAGCTGCTTCAGGGAACATATCTTCTAATTCCTGAGAAGTGATAAAGAAAATATCATCTGGGAGCCATGGCTCAATATAGTTGTAACGTCGGGAAATAAATTCCTCTGTATCCTTGAGAGCACTGTATACTTTTCGGACAGTGTATTCTAGGGTTTCCATATTTCTTTCTTCTTTGGAAATGATCTTTTCCCAGTCCCACTGGTCTACATAGAGAGAATGGATATTGTCTGTATCTTCATCTCGGCGGATGGCGCTCATATCTGTGTATAGGCCTTCACCGGAGTGAAAGTCATAGTGTTTTAATGCATACCGTTTCCACTTGGCGAGAGAATGTACGATTTCGGCAGCAGTATCGTTCTGTTCCTTAATGCCAAATGAAACGGGACGTTCTACACCATTGAGATTATCATTCATTCCTGATTCTGGCCTGACAAACAGAGGTGCAGAGACTCTGGTCAAATGAAGGGATTTCGCAAGCGCCCGTTCGAAATGGTCTTTGATTTCTTTGATCGCCACTTCCGTTTCACGAATTGTGAGTGGGGAGCGGTAGCTGTTAGGGATCTTAAGTTGTTCCATAATAGTAGCTCCTTTGATTTATTATCTTTACCTATTTTAATGTCAGAAGCCTTGTAAGTCAACCGGAGGAATGGAAGGAATTAAAATTTGTTAAAATGAAGTATATAAAAAAGGAGTAATTAACAGAAAAAATATATATTATATTGATAATAACAGATAATACTGAAAAATATAAAAATTAGACTAAAAATACATTGACAAAATGAAAAATATATAGTATTATTTATCTAACAAATCAAAGAGAGATTTATTCATCCGGCTGATAAATAAAAAATGGAAGCGGACATGGAGAAATTATCATAATGACGAGAAAGTTATGAGAGAAGCAAAATCCATGAGAGAAGCAAAATTGTATATTTATCTAGCAGGAAATTTAAAGAACAGGAGGTACGGACCACCAGCAACGTAAATCAAAAACAGAGACTATCATAAAGATAGAAAAAGAGGTAAAAACAATGATAGAAATATCTATATAAAAGTGGGTGTTAATCAAGATCGGTTGATTAGCATCCATTTTTATGCAGAATAATTCTTGTCTAATAAGAAGAAAATTGATAGAATGATTTCGAAGGGGAAGAAGTGTATAAATAAAAATAAGGGACAAAGGAGTATAAAATGATTTGGAGTACGATGGTGGACAAAATAAAAAATATAGCTGTGGAGATCTTTACACAGGAGGCTGAAGAAAGTCTCCTGCTATCTCAGAATATACTGCTTTTGGCAGTGCTCATAGCAGTGGGAGTTCTCTGGTGTTTTCTGGGGTTAAAATGGATACGTTTATGGTCAGCTTTGATAGGAATGGCGGCAGGGCTGCTGGGAGGAATTTTTGCGGCAGATATGCTTGGTATGGATGCGCTGGTGTCGCTTGTGGCAGGAGCGGTATGCGGCATGCTCTTACTTGTGTTGTGCGCGCGGTTTTATAGGTTTGGTGTGTTCGTCTGTATAGGAAGTATCGGAGCGGTAAGTACTGCATTCTTCCTTCATCTGCAGGGATGGATCTTGCCGGTCATTTGTGCGGCTGTAGGGCTTGTTTTGGCGCTTATATCCATAAAATTTACAACGATCATGGGGATTCTCGTCACAGCATTTTTCGGAGCTATTACAGCGGAGTCTGCTATAGCGTTTTTACTGCCCATACAGGGAACTGTTCTAGAGATTGTGATAGGAGTGTTCCTGGGAGCTATAGGGGTACTTGTTCAGCTTCTTCTTGAATCAAAAAAGAGGAAAAAACAAAGTTTGAAAAAGGCGGCTGAGATCCGCAATACACATTCTACAGAAAATGAAGTGGAAAAGGCAAGAGCGATGATGGAAAACTTGGATCAAATTTCCAAAGAAGATGAAAAAGCGATAGAATAAAAGTTTATCTATAAAGAGTGAAGTCCATTTTATGACACACCTTTTTTGGTATGCTGAATGCATAGCAAAGAGAGGTGTGATTTTTATGTATATTAGAAAATCTGTAATCTGTGGAGTTATTATTTTTATAGGAGTGCTGTTTTTATCGGTTTTATCTATTTTATATTGCTTTACAGAGATCAACATTCCGGGAGTTCTTTATATTTTGGCATGGGGACTGTGTATTTTTCTTATGGTAAAAAGTGTGTCAAAGATAGAAGGACACGTGTAGAAGAATAGTTCAGTTTGGAAAAGCCGTGAAAAGTCAGTGTCTTAAGTTGCCAGCAGTTTTAGAAAGTTGTATAATCAAAGTAAACAACCGGATACTAGATAAGGCAAAGGAGGCTTATTGATGAAGATTGATATGCACTGCCATGTAAAAGAAGGTTCAATAGACAGTAAAGTGAGTTTAGATGAATATATAACGATTTTGAAGCAAAAAGGGTTTCAGGGAATGGTAATCACAGACCATAATACCTATAAGGGCTATCGATACTGGAAAAACACGATGAAGGGAAAAATGCATACAGATTTTGTCGTGCTTAAGGGCATAGAATATGATACCAGAGATGCCGGACATTTTCTTGTGATCATGCCGGAAGGAGTGAAAATGCGGGTTCTGGAAATGCGGGGAATGCCGCTTGCGACACTGATCGATCTTGTACACCGGAATGGAGGAGTACTGGGACCGGCTCATCCATACGGTGAAAAATATATGAGTTTTATGAACACAAAGAGATTTTATAAATCTCCTGAGATCGTAAAGCGATTCGATTTTGTGGAGGCATATAATTGCTGTGAGCCGAAAGCATCAAATGAAGGCGCTGCGAAACTGGCAGCCAAGTATTCGAAAGTAACTGTGGGGGGAAGTGATTCTCATAAGGCGGACTGTGTGGGGCGTGCTTATACGATTCTGCCGGAACCTGTTACCTGCGAGACGGAATTGATCTCTATGATCCATAAGAAGACACATTTCGAAGTAGGGGGAATTCCCTACGAAAAGACGACGAAAGAGAAAATAGGAAAAGTAAATAAATTATTAGTATATTCATTCTGGCTGTATAATAAGGGCGGTGAACTGGTAAAGCGACACGGACGCAATGGAAAGATGGAGGAAGAAAATCCATTTGATCCTATTGATCCTATCGAGTTGTACTATCGTTCTTGAACAAAAGAGAACTTTTTAGAGCGTTTGAGTATTTCAAGAGATTCTGTATCAGACAAAGATACAGAATCTCTGTTTTTTACCGAAAGTCTATCTTTTTGAGGAAAAGTGCTTTTGCATCGCAGGGGCGTCCTGGAATTTTACGCCCTTTTAAAATTGCTTCTGCAGTTTCTATACTTTGTCTGCCGGTTCCTATGTCTAACAGAGTGCCTATGATAAGGAGCGGCATGTGAGGAAGAAAATCAGTAGCAGTTAAAGACAGAGAGAGGAAATCTGCAGTTTGTTCTATTTGTATATCCAATAGTTCTTGTTCTGTCTTTTTCTTTGAGCGGCCGGATGAGAAGTATTGAAAATCTTGTCTGCCTATGAGAGAGGAAGCCGCTTCCTGCATTCGTTCGATATCTGGAGCAGGAAAAAGATGAAGAGAATACTTCTGCGTAAAAATGTCCTGGACGGCCGCTGTACATATATGATAGAGATAAGTACGGGTTTTTGCGTTTAAATCGGCGCGAAATCGTTCCTGCATCCGGCAGGCGCGGCGTATAGCTATATCTTGAGGGAGATATGTGTTTAAATATTGCGTAAGGTCTTGCATAGAGATATCATAGGTGGTCAAAAAGGAGGCTTCCTGTGCAAGTGCGTGGACACCGGGTTCGGTTTTAGAAGCACAGTTTAAGATAGGGCTTTCTCCGGTCAGACGGCGCAGTACCTCAGAAATCTTATAAGAGATGGTGCGAAAGGCTTTGTCCTTTGCAGGACGCTGCCAGCCAAGATATCTCGTTCCATCATATTCTATAGTAAGAAGGATGTTTTGCATGATGTATCTTCCTTTCGGTTATGTGCGAAAAACGTATAAATCTATTTTTATTTTACAGGATGTATTTGGTGAAGTACAGAGTTGATTTTTAGAATAAGTACCGTTTATAATCTATGTATAATGTCTGTATATAGTTGCCTATAGGCTGGTCAGAATAAAAATAGGATAGAAGATAGCAAGATTCTTGATAGAAAGGACAGAGGTATATTATGGTAGAACAAAGAAGTGTAGAAGAGTCAAAAGTAGAGACAGTACGTCTGATACGTCCTAATCATCTTAATGCGGCAGGAAGGCTGTTCGGAGGCATGTTGATGCAGTGGCTGGATGAGATCGCGGGTCTTGTGGCGATGCGGCATACAAGGACAAATGTGATCACAGCATCTGTAGATAATCTGCGTTTTATACATGGGGCGTACAATGGTGAAATGATCGTTATCATAGGAAAAGTCACATATGTGGGGAATACGTCTATGGAAGTACGCGTGGACACCTATGTAGAAAACGAAAAGGATGGGCTGAGGCGTCCGATAAACAGAGCATATTTTACAATGGTTGCTATAGATGAAAATGATAAGCCAACGAGAGTGCCACGTCTTGTGTTAAGCGGAGAAGAAGAAAAAGCAGAGTGGGATGCGGCAGAAAAAAGAAGAGAAATGAGAAAAAAAAGAAAACAGGAAGGATTTTGAAACTTGCAGGGATTGTACCCGAGGCAGTCGTATTGACGGTATTTCTCATATCTTATCTCGTTTTAGCAGGAGTTTCCAGGCAAAGAAAGAGAACATTTTGTTGAGGATATTTTTTATTTTATGCTCTTGACATGAATAAAAAACAGGTATAAAATGTTGGAAGTCAAACAGTTTGATTTCGTACAGTTTGATATAAAACATAATAGCAGTATATAAGACCTGCATATAGGAGAAAAAATGAAGAAGAAATATATGGGGATGGAGATAAGATCCCTGGACAATCTGATCAAACGATTTATTGACAACAGTATCAATAAGGAGCGTCTTGTCCAAGTGACAGGATCTAATGGATGGATCATAGGCTATTTGTGGGACAACAGGAACAAAGATACATATCAGAAAGATCTGGAAGCTGAGTTTCATGTGACACGTTCTACTGCGTCAAAAGTTGTGAATCTGATGGTTGAAAAAGGGCTGATCGTACGAAAGAGTGTGCAGACAGATGCACGTCTGAAGAAGCTGGTATTGACAGAAAAAGCAATGGAAATGGCAGAAGAGATGGAAAAGCGACACGAGCAGATAGAAAAGCAGATCGTCAGAGGTTTTTCGGAAGAAGAGCTGAAGCAGTTCTATTTGTATCTGGAAAGGCTGAAGAAAAATGTAGAACAGGAGGAGCAGGCGTGGTAAACATTTTAGCAAAAAGTATACGAGAGTATAAAAAAGAGTCGATCCAGGCACCGGTCCTGGTTGCCCTGGAAGTCATTATGGAAGTGGTGATCCCACTGTTAATGGCAAATCTGATCGACTATGGAATTGAGAAAGGAAATATGGGATATATATGGAAGATGGGTCTGGCGCTTTTAGTGGCAGCTTTTTTATCCCTGTTTTTTGGAGTGGCAGCAGGAAAAGCAGCGGCATATGCATCTGCCGGATTTGCAAAAAATCTGCGGAAGGATATGTACTATAATGTACAGAATTTTTCCTTTTCGAATATTGATAAGTTTTCTACTTCCAGTCTCGTTACACGCCTGACGACAGATGTGACAAATGTCCAGAATGCGTACCAGATGGTGATACGGATGGCGATCCGTTCTCCCTTTATGCTGATTTTTTCTTTATTTTGTGCGTTTAAGGTGGATGCGCAACTTTCCCTTATTTTTGTGGGATGTATCCCGGTCCTTGGAATTGGACTCTATGTGATCATGACACGTGTACATCCGATTTTTAAAAGGGTGTTTAAAACATACGACAGACTAAATAATGTGGTGCAGGAGAACTTAAGAGGCATACGAGTCGTCAAATCTTTTGTAAGAGAGGAACATGAACGGGAAAAGTTCGGAACAATCTCTATGGAGATATATAAGGATTTTTCTAAGGCAGAGAAAATGCTCGCATTTAATACACCTCTTATGCAGTTTTGTGTATATGTATCGCTGCTGCTGTTATCCTGGTTTGGTGCGAAAGCAATCGTGGCAAGCGGCGGCAACCCGGAAACAGGATTAAGTACAGGAGAACTGATGAGTCTGATCACATATACGATGCAGATTTTGATGAGCCTGATGATGCTTTCGATGGTCTTCGTCATGATTGTTATGTCGAAAGCATCGGCAG
This sequence comes from Mediterraneibacter sp. ICN-202921, assembly GCF_037890075.1. Classification (NCBI taxonomy): domain Bacteria; kingdom Bacillati; phylum Bacillota; class Clostridia; order Lachnospirales; family Lachnospiraceae; genus Mediterraneibacter; species Mediterraneibacter sp. ICN-202921. The sequence continues at coordinate 187,949 of NZ_JBBKBE010000003.1, forward strand.
AGAGGATCGCCGAGGTGCTGACAGAAGAGAGTAATCTGAAAAATGGGGAGGATCCAGTGACGGAAGTACCGGACGGGTCAATCGAATTTACTCATGTTTCCTTTAGTTATTCCAATAAAGCACATAAAAAATGTCTAGATGATATACATTTAAAAATTGCATCCGGGGAGATGATTGGGATCATTGGCGGTACAGGAACTTCCAAATCCACGCTCGTACAGTTGATCCCTCGTCTGTATGATGTGACAGAAGGGACATTAAAAGTGGGAGGAAATGATGTAAAATCGTATGATCTAGAAGTACTTAGGGATAATGTGGCTATGGTTTTGCAGAAAAACGAATTGTTCTCCGGCACGATCAAAGAGAATCTTAGATGGGGAAATGAACATGCCACGGAGGAAGAACTGATACATGCGTGCAAACTTTCCCAGGCAGATGATTTTATTTCACGCTTTCCGGATGGATATGATACGTATATTGAACAGGGCGGCGCAAATGTTTCCGGAGGACAGAAGCAGAGGCTGTGTATAGCAAGAGCACTGTTGAAAAAGCCCAAAATATTGATCTTAGATGATTCGACCAGCGCAGTAGATACAAAAACCGATGCGATGATAAGAAAGGCATTTTTAGAAGAAATTCCGCACACGACAAAAATCATGATTGCCCAGAGGATTTCGTCTGTGCAGGATGCGGATAGGATCATCGTGATGGATAACGGGAAGATCAGCGGTGTTGGCACGCATGAAGAATTGCTGCGGAGCAACGCGATTTACCGTGAAGTATATGAATCTCAGCAGAAGGGAGACAGCAAAGATGAAGGAAACTAAGAGGCAGCAGCTGGATTTAAAAACATTGAAACGCCTGATGTCTTACTTAAAAGAATATAAAAAACGTTTTATATTTGTACTGATCTGTATTGCTTTAAATGCGGGAGCGATGGTGGTAGCGTCTCTGTTTTTGCAGGTGTTGATAGATGAGTATATTATGCCGCTCTTATCTTCAGCTGATCCGGAATTTTCATCCCTTTTTCGTGTGATCGTATTTTTGGCGGGGATCTATCTGGTCGGCATATTAGCGTCCCTATTTTACAGCCGGACGATGGCGGTCATATCACAGGGAATCTTGAGAAAAATCAGGGACGAAATGTTTTCCCATATGCAGACATTGCCGATCAAATATTTTGATACGCATCCGCATGGGGATGTGATGAGCCATTATACCAATGATACAGATACTTTACGCCAGATGATCTCGCAGAGTATACCCCAGCTATTTTCTTCTGTGATTACTATCGTGGCTGTATTTTTTGCAATGCTTTCGATTAGTTTCTGGCTGACTTTATTTGTCCTGGCGGCGATTGTTGTGATCATGAAAGTGGTTTCCGGCATTGCAGGAAAGAGCGGGAAATATTTTATCCGTCAGCAGGAAGCGATTGGAGATGTGAATGGATATATCGAAGAGATGATCAATGGACAGAAGGTCGTAAAAGTATTTTGCTACGAAGAAAAGGCGAAAGAAAAATTTAATATTAAAAATGAAGAACTCTGCGAGCAGTCATCCAAGGCATTTACGTATGCGAATATTCTGATGCCGGCAATGAATAATCTAGGATATGTGCTGTATGTTCTTGTTGCGATCGTCGGAGGAGCGATGGGCATCGCAGGAATCACCAATGTCAGTCTGACTGGTTTTGGTGTGCTTACACTTGGAATGATCGCGTCTTTTTTACAGTTGTCACGCAGTTTTATCCAGCCTCTCGGACAGGTATCACAGCAGTTGAGCGCCATTGTTATGGCGCTGGCGGGGGCGAAGCGTATCTTTGCGCTGATCGACGAAGAGAGCGAACAGGATGAAGGATATGTAACCCTGGTAAATGCGCAGTATAAAGACGGAGTTCTGACAGAAGCAGAGAAACGCACAGGCATATGGGCATGGAAACATCCACACGAGGACGGAACAGTGACGTATACAGAATTAAAAGGCGAAGTACGGATGTTTGATGTGGATTTTGGCTATGAAGAAAACAAAATGGTACTGCATAATGTTACATTGTATGCCAAGCCAGGGCAGAAAGTGGCGTTTGTGGGAGCTACAGGAGCGGGAAAGACGACGATCACAAATCTGATCAATCGCTTTTATGATATTGCGGACGGAAAAATCCGCTATGATGGCATTAACATTAATAAGATCAAGAAAGCAGATCTAAGACGGTCGCTTGGCATTGTATTGCAGGACGTAAATTTATTCACAGGGACCGTTATGGAAAATCTGCGGTACGGGAAACTGGATGCGACAGACGAAGAATGTATTGCAGCGGCTAAGCTGGCGAATGCGGATGGATTTATTCAGATGCTGCCAGATGGGTACGATACGATGCTGTCGGGAGATGGGAGCGGACTCTCCCAGGGGCAGCGGCAGCTCCTCTCCATCGCCCGTGCGGCAGTTGCGGATCCCCCGGTAATGATACTGGATGAGGCGACATCTTCTATTGATACACGCACAGAAGTAATCGTACAAAAAGGCATGGATTCACTGATGAAAGGGAGAACGGTCTTTGTGATCGCGCACAGACTGTCTACGATCCAGAATGCAGATGTGATCATGGTCCTGGAGTTGGGAAGGATCATTGAAAGGGGAAGCCATGAAGAACTGATGGCCAAAAAAGGAAAATACTATCAATTATATACGGGTGTTTTTGAATTGTCTTGATAAAAGAAAATGTCCGATAAGTCCTCTGGTACATGGAATAGAAAATTTTTATGTACCGGGGGTCTTTTTTATGGTATTATAATAGTTAAGCAATTTTGTGCCAAAGCTGCACAACAAGAAACAAAAAGAGAAATGAGGATAAACAATGATCAACAAATTAGTGGAAAAAATCAGAAAGACAAAGGCGCCAATCGTAGTCGGCCTGGATCCTATGTTAAATTATATCCCAGATCACATACAGGAGGCGGCATTTTCAGAATTTGGAGAGACGCTTGAAGGAGCTGCGGAAGCAGTCTGGCAGTTTAATAAAGAAATCATTGATAAGACTTATGACTTGATACCGGCAGTGAAACCACAGATCGCAATGTACGAGCAGTTTGGGATTCCGGGGCTTGAGGTGTTTAAAAGAACCGTGGATTATTGCAAGGCAAAAGATCTTGTAGTGATCGGAGATATAAAAAGAGGGGATATTGGTTCTACGTCCATGGCTTATGCAAAAGGACATATCGGAAAAGTCAGTATAAGAGGGAAGGAATATACACCATTTGGAGAAGACTTTGTCACTGTGAATCCGTATCTTGGATCTGACGGGATATCTCCGTTTATAGATGTATGCAAAGAAGAAAGAAGAGGACTTTTTATACTGGTGAAAACGTCCAATCCTTCCAGCGGTGAGTTCCAGGACCGTCTGATAGACGGGCGTCCTCTCTATGAACTGGTGGGCGAGAAAGTCGCGGAATGGGGCGAAGAATGTATGGGGGAAGAGTACAGTTATATCGGAGCGGTTGTAGGAGCGACCTATCCGGAGATGGGAAAAGTACTTAGGAAGATCATGCCGAAGTCCTACATACTTGTGCCTGGCTATGGCGCTCAGGGAGGCCAGGGAAAGGATCTGGTCCATTTCTTTAATGAAGACGGGCTTGGTGCGATCGTAAATTCTTCCCGTGGCATCATTGCAGCCTATAAACAGGAAGCCTATGCAAAATATGGTGCGAAGAATTTCGGGGACGCTTCACGGGCGGCTGTAGAAGCAATGGTGAGTGATATTAACGGTGCGTTAGAAGCGGCAAAATAGAAAAAACAAAACGGTAAAGAGAAGCTTGGCAGATTTGATATGAGCTGCTAGGCTTCTTTTTACAGGTATGATGGCTTTGGAACCCACAGGCGGAGATTTGGTTCTAGTAGATTTTACCCCGGGACAGTGTGTACATTATGGATGTGGACCAATGGGGGACGCTGCTGGAGGAAAGACGTATAATGGAGTGAAAGAACGTCCGGGACTGATCAAAAGGCTGATCGTATATTCTCCTTATCCGGATTATACAAGTGCATTATGGTTTTGCAAACCAGAGCAATTGATTTGGGCAGAAACCTGGGAAGAAGTCATGGCGGTGATTTCAGATAATGGTGCGGAAACAACAGCAGGAATTTTTTCTGATGCAACTTTGCAGTTTATAGAGCAGCAATAAAAAATAGAATAAAGGCAGCAATCTGTTAAGCAGAGAGCTGCCTTTTGTTATGCAAAGTTAGAATAGTCCTTGGATTGAAATCAAGGAAGATATATGATAGAATTGAAAAGAAATTAAAATTATGATCTTTCTGATTTTATCATGGTTACAATGCACGTGTTACGGCGTTTATGAAATGGTATAGCAGGGGAGAAATATAGAAAACAAGGGCAAGAAAAGCCTATAATTATGGAGGTCTTAGAAGATATGGAAGCGTACAAGCAGGAATTTATTGAATTTATGGTGGAAAGCCAGGTATTGAAATTCGGTGAATTTACTTTGAAAAGCGGGAGAAAATCGCCGTTTTTTATGAACGCAGGAGGATATGTGACAGGTTCACAGCTGAAGCGTCTGGGAGAATATTACGCAAAGGCGATCCATGACCGGTATGGAGATGATTTCGACGTACTGTTTGGACCGGCATATAAGGGCATTCCGATCAGTGTAGTGACAGCGGTCGCTTATAGTGAGTTATATGGAAAGGAAATACGGTATTGTTCGGACCGGAAGGAGGAAAAAGATCACGGCGCAGATAAAGGAAGTTTTCTCGGCAGCAGTCTAAAAGACGGAGACAGAGTCGTCATGATCGAGGATGTTACGACTTCTGGAAAATCTATGGAGGAGACTGTGCCAAAAGTAAGAGGAGCCGCGGATGTAGAAATCGTAGGTCTCATGGTTTCTCTGAACCGGATGGAAGTAGGAAAAGGCGGGAAAAAGAGTGCCCTTGAAGAAGTAAAGGAACTCTATGGTTTTGACACAAATGCGATTGTGACCATGGCGGAAGTCGTAGAACACCTTTATAATAAGCCATGCGGCGGAAAAATTGTCATTGATGATACATTAAAAGCGGCTATAGATTCATATTATGAAATATATGGAGTAAAATAAGGAGGCAGGTTTATGGAGAAAGCATACCGTACAATGCGCAGTACAGGAGCAGGAAATATTGCGCTGGGGATTATTGTTATGGTTACAGGTATAGCGGCAGGGATCCTGGCGATCATAAACGGAGCACGCCTGCTGAGAGATAAAAAGAAGATCACATTTTAGATATTGCCGTTATAAAGGGGGGTGTTTGCGCATCCCCTTCACTATTCGAACAGGCAGGTTAAGGCAGGGTATCTGCTGCGGCATGATCTGAAAGTGTGAGAGGGAGTTATATTTTTGAGTAGGAAACAAGTAAAAAGAATCAGAGCACTTGGCAAGATACTGTTTTTATTGTATCTTCTATTTTTATTGTATTTTCTGATCTTCTCGGATTGGTACGGGAGAACAGGCATATTAAAAGAATACAGCTATAATTTGGTATTGTTTAAAGAAATAAAGCGATTCATCCTGTATAGGGAAACCTTAGGCACATTTGCGGTATTTACTAATTTGTGCGGGAATATACTGATTTTTGTTCCATATGGTTTTTTTATCTCGGTCGCAAGTACGTCCAGAGGATTTTTCAAGACGTTTGTGTATAGCCTGGGACTGAGTTTTTGCGTAGAAATGTTTCAGCTTTTTTCAAAAGTCGGAAGTTTTGATGTGGATGATCTTTTTTTGAATACAGTAGGTGGTGTGGCAGGATATATCCTATTTGTGATCTGCAATAGAATAAGGAGAAAGCATAATGTTCGGAAACGAAAAAAACGTTAAAGACAGAAAGCGCGAGAAGGAATACAAAAAGCGCGGAACAAGAAAATATGGACAGGCAAAGTTAAAACATTCCAGAATGGGAAGACATTCCTGTGTCTATGGTCTTCTGGGAATATTGGTCCTGGCGGTATGTGTTTTTACGGCTTTTTGGATGCATGGAAAAGCAGTCGGTTTTATCGGGGGCTTTGGAATTTTATCGATTGTTCTGGGTATCCTTGGAGTAAGGGCAGGAATAAAAGGACTGCGGGAAAGAGAGAAAAATTATAGTACCTGTAAAATAGGAATTGTGGGGAATACAGTACTGTTGATTTTTCTGCTTGCTATATTTATAGGAGGATTAAAGTAAATGGAATGGTTTAAACGGCAGAAAGAAAGAAATGCGGAGTATAAAGAACGGCACCAGCTGTCTGTAGAACGTCTGGAAGGTGTGGCAACAGAAAAGGCGGTGGGTGAAAAATATCGGCAGTACTTTCAGATTGTATCCGCTTTTTTAGTGAATCTGGAAACGATTCGTCAGAAGGTGGAAAGCGGCGTGTTCGCAAGGCTGGAAACAACGGATATGCAAGAGATAAATCATGCGTTGTATGCGGATATTATAGGAAGTGCGTATGAGAGCAGCTATGCAGACCCGGCATACGCTTCCCATATGTTGGGCAAAGAGATGGGGCCGCTTATGAGCTGTCTGTATGCAGAATACCGAGCGGGTATCCCTTACGTATTTGAGAACAGAGTGGACTATCTGACGATTTTAAACGAGCTGTTTTTAGAGGTGTACCATTGCTTTGAAGAGGAAGAAGAACCGTCATATGATACGATAAAAGATATTTTATACTGGTATGCCAGCGACTACTGTGATGTGTTTTTGAAAGAAAGAATTGAAGAACAGCTTTATCCGGAGAATTCTTTTGCGGCAGAATGGATAGAAAAAGCAGATTTAGAAACAGACCGCTATTTATATTGCTTCGGGGAATATATTACGGACAATGAAGTAAAGACGGCGCAACATCTGCGTACATTGCCTGAAGAAACCATCCGGAAAATGGCAGATGCCTTTACAGAAGGATATAGGATAGGATTTATCAATACGGGGAAAGATCTATCTAAAAAAGCGGTGGTAAATATCCGATATACGTTGGGCTTTGAAAGAGTGGTAAGATATGCGGTTAGAAATTTTGCGAAGATGGGACTAAAACCGGTGATCTACCGGGCAGCTTCCAGTGTGGTCACAAAAAAAGAACAGTACAAGATAGGGTATTATGGCGGGAACGCAAATCAGCAGTACGATTACGATCACCGGATGGATCAGGCTCTGTTTATGGATAAACGGTATATAGAGCGCAGGCTGGATGTGTTGAAGGACACATACGAAAAAAACAAGGAACAGGCTGCAAAGTTTGCCGGGCCGGCAGTGATGGAGATATTCGGGGAAACGCCGTTTTCGCCTCTTGTAAAGAAAGAAGCACCTGCCTACAGTGAGAAACAACGCAGCCTTATCCTGACCTATGACAGTAAATCTGGACAGATCACCAATCAGTATATCAAGGGAGAGGAACGCAGTTTTACGATCATTGCCTATCCGGTTCCGGAGATCGGCGAGAAATATGAAGAAATCTTTGATGAGATTATTCGGATCAATACGTTGGATGCAGCTCTTTATGAAAGAGTACAGCAAACTATGATCGATGCGTTGGATGAAGGGGAATATGTCCGAGTCATTGGTAAGGGGGAGAACCAGACAGATATATGTGTGCAGCTGTATCCGCTCAAAGATAAGGAAAAAGAGACTATATTTGAAAATTGTGTGGCAGATGTCAATATTCCGGTAGGAGAGGTGTTTACCTCACCAGTACTGGAAGGGACAGACGGAACACTGCATGTAAGTAAAGTGTATTTAAACGGATTATTGTATAAAGATTTAAAGCTGACCTTTACAAAGGGGATGATCACGGAGTATACATGCGGAAATTTTGACACAGTGGAGGAAAATAAGAAGTACATTTATGACAACATCCTTCATAGCCATGAGAGCCTTCCTCTGGGAGAGTTTGCGATCGGCACGAATACCACAGCCTATGTGGCAGCAAAAAAGTATGGGATTGAAGAAAAAATGCCGATCCTGATCGCTGAAAAAACGGGGCCTCATTTTGCAGTGGGAGATACCTGTTATAGCTGGAGTGAGGACATACGTGTCTATAATCCAAACGGCAAAGAGATCGTAGCAAAAGATAATGCGGTTTCTATTTTGCGCAGGGAAAATGTGCAAAAAGCATATTTTCAGTGTCATACAGATATAACCATACCTTATGAAGAGTTAGAAGAAATAAGTGTAGTGACAAAAACGGGTAAAACGATTATACTATTAAAGGATGGACGGTTTGTGCTGAAAGGAACAGAGATCCTCAATGAACCGTTTGATAAGGAAATATAATAAGTATAAATACCCGCACTTGTAAAAATGGGTAAGAAAGGTGGTAACCAAATGCCAAAAGTAGGAATTGTAATGGGCAGCGACTCAGATCTGAAAGTGATGAGCAAAGCGGCTTCCATGCTTGAAAAACTGGGGATCGACTATGAAATGACGATCATCTCCGCACATCGTATGCCGGATGTATTTTTTGACTGGGCAAAAGGGGCAGAAGCGAAGGGGATGAAAGTGATCATTGCCGGAGCAGGTATGGCAGCACATCTTCCGGGAATGTGTGCGGCACTTTTTCCAATGCCGGTGATCGGTGTACCAATGTCGGGAAAGAATTTAGACGGTGTGGACGCACTATATTCCATTGTACAGATGCCGCCAGGAATCCCGGTTGCGACGGTTGCCATTGATGGAGGGATGAATGCGGCTATCCTTGCGGCAAAGATCCTTGCTACAGCGGATGGAGAGATTTTAGATAAGTTAAAAGCATATTCTCAGGAAATGAAAGAGACAGTACAGGGGAAAGCAGATAAACTAAAAGAACTTGGATATGAAGAATATCTGAACAGAAAATAGGAGAAAAGTGGTATGGACTATAAAAATGCAGGTGTGGATATAGAAGCTGGATATAGATCAGTGGAATTGATGAAAAAGCATGTACAGGAGACAATGCGCCCGGAAGTATTGACAAATTTGGGGGGATTTTCCGGTGCCTTTTCTATGGAAAAGTTTAAGGATATGGAGAAACCTACTCTTGTATCCGGTACAGACGGTGTGGGAACAAAATTAAAGCTGGCATTTATTCTGGACAAACATGACACGATCGGTATCGACTGTGTTGCGATGTGCGTCAATGACATCGCATGCGCGGGAGGAGAACCTTTATTTTTCTTAGATTATATTGCATGTGGGAAGAATGAGCCAGAGAAGATCGCTACGATCGTGAGCGGAGTCGCAGAAGGCTGTAAACAGTCGGAGGCGGCTTTGATCGGCGGTGAAACGGCGGAAATGCCGGGATTTTATCCGGAAGATGAGTACGATCTGGCTGGCTTTGCAGTGGGTGTAGTAGATGAAAAGGACTTGATCACAGGGAAGGACTTAAAGCCGGGTGATGTACTCATTGGGATGGCATCTTCTGGTGTTCACAGCAACGGTTTTTCACTTGTAAGAAGAGTATTCAATATGAAAAGAGAGGCTCTGGATACATACTATGATAGTTTGGGCTGTACATTGGGTGAGGCTTTGCTCGCACCTACGAAGATTTATGTAAAAGCGCTCAAGAGCATAAAAGAAGCCGGTGTGACAATCAAGGCATGTAGTCATATCACAGGCGGCGGATTCTATGAGAATGTTCCTCGTATGCTGAAAGAAGGAACACATGCGGTCATCAAAAAGGACAGCTATCCGATCCCGCCGATCTTCAAGATGTTGTCAGTAGACGGAGATATTGAGGAACATATGATGTACAATACATTTAATATGGGACTTGGTATGATACTAGCGGTGGATGAGGCAGATGCAGAGAAAACAATGGCGGCGATCAAAGAAGCCGGCGAAGCGCCTTATATTGTCGGACAGATAGAGGCAGGAGAAAAAGGAGTTACCTTATGTTAAGAATTGTTGTGCTGGTGTCCGGCGGCGGGACGAATCTGCAGGCGATCATCGATGGTGTGAAAAAGCAGACGATTTCAAATACGGAAATTGCGTGTGTCATCAGTAATAACAGGAATGCATATGCTTTGGAACGGGCAAAAGGTAGTGGGATCCCACATGTATGTGTCTCTCCAAAAGACTATCCTTCAAGAGAAATCTTTAATAGAGAACTTCTAAAGACAGTGGACAGCTTCTCGCCAGATCTGATCGTATTGGCAGGTTTTCTGGTCGTGATCCCACCGGAAATGACACGCAAATATGCAAACCGCATGATCAATATCCATCCGTCTTTGATCCCTTCTTTCTGCGGCACAGGGTTCTATGGACTTAAAGTACATGAGGCAGCCCTCGCGCGCGGTGTAAAAGTTGTAGGAGCAACGGTGCATTTCGTAGATGAGGGGACAGATACAGGTCCGATCCTTCTGCAAAAGGCAGTAGAAGTACTGCCGGGAGATACACCAGAGTCTCTGCAGCGCAGAGTGATGGAAGAAGCGGAATGGAAGATACTTCCCCGTGCGATCGATTTGATCGCAAACGGTAAGGTAAAAGTGGAAAATAATAAAACAGTGATCATATAAATAAGAGGAGAATACCAATGAAAGTATTGATTGTTGGAAGCGGTGGAAGAGAGCATGCGATCGCGTACTCTGTATCAAAGAGTACAAAGGCGGAGCAGATCTATTGTGCTCCGGGAAACGCAGGGATCGCTTCGTATGCACAGTGTGTAGATATCGGCGCTATGGAGTTTGAGAAGCTTGTGTCTTTTGCGAAAGAAAAGGAAATAGACCTTTGTATCGTAGGAATGGATGATCCTCTGGTAGGCGGACTGGTAGACCAGATGGAAGAGGCGGGGATCCGTACATTTGGTCCAAGAAAAAACGCGGCGATCCTGGAAGGATCCAAAGCATTTTCCAAAGACCTGATGAAGAAGTATCATATTCCGACGGCCGCTTATGAGAATTTTACAGATGCAGATAAGGCGCTTGCCTATCTGGAGACAGCAAAGTTTCCTATCGTGTTAAAAGCAGACGGACTCGCGCTGGGAAAGGGCGTATTGATCTGTCAGAACTTAGAAGAAGCAAAAGAAGGCGTGAAGACGATCATGCTGGATAAGAAATTTGGGACTGCTGGAAATGAGATGGTCATCGAGGAATTTATGACAGGCAGAGAAGTATCGGTGCTTTCTTTTGTGGATGGAAAAACGATCAAGACAATGACCTCGGCGCAGGATCATAAACGTGCCGGGGATGGCGATACCGGTTTAAACACCGGGGGGATGGGGACTTTTTCACCAAGTCCGTTCTATACAAAAGAAGTAGAAGAATTTTGCGAGAAATATATCTACCAGCCAACCGTGGACGCTATGGCGGCAGAAGGACGTCCCTTTAAAGGTGTCATCTTTTTCGGACTTATGCTGACAGAAGATGGTCCAAAGGTATTAGAATATAATGCGCGTTTTGGAGATCCGGAGGCGCAGGTCGTACTTCCGAGAATGAAAAATGATATGATCGATGTGGTCGAGGCATGTATAGACGGTACATTGGATAAGATCGAACTGCAGTTTGAAGATAATGCCGCTGTATGTGTTGTCCTTGCATCTGACGGGTATCCGGTAAAATATGAGAAAGGTTTCCCGATAGAAGGTCTGGAGAAATTCAACGACGAGGAAGGATATTATTGCTTCCATGCAGGAACGAAAAAAGAAAATGACAAGATCGTTACGAATGGAGGCCGTGTGCTTGGAGTGACCGCAAAAGGGAAAGACTTAAAAGAGGCGCGCGCGAATGCATATAAAGCAACAGAGTGGATACAGTTTGATAATAAATATATGAGACATGATATCGGTAAGGCGATCGACGAGGCGTAAAGGAAACTCGTGTGCTTTAGTGTGGCATGGACTACCCGGGATATAAGAAGGCAAAAATGTGATTTTGTCACAGACTTTTCTTAATATTGTGATATACTATGAGCATAACAAAGATAATCATTTCATACAGATTATCGGAAACTGAAAATAAAATTCCTTGCTATACGAGGAGACAGGAGGATTAAAATATGGCAGTAGTAAAATTAACAGAGCAAAATTTTGAACAGGAAGTAATGCAGTCTGATAAACCGGTATTGATTGATTTTTATGCGGATTGGTGTGGCCCATGTCAGATGATGGGACCGGTCGTAGAAGAAATCTCCAATGAAGTGACGGACGCGAAAGTATGCAAAGTGAATATCGATGAAGAGATGGCGATCGCGCAGAAATATGGAGTTATGAGTATCCCGACATTTGTTGTGATCAAGAATGGAGAAGTGACGGCAAGAGATATGGGTGCAAAACCGAAGAGCGCAGTACTTGCGATGCTGAAATAATATACACATCCGGTATGTGCCGGAGGACTCTCATATAAAGACAACAGAACAGTGGAAAATGTGAAAGCTGCGAAAGAAACAGAGCGGCAAGAGGCATATAGGATTCTATATTCTATGTCCCCCTTGCCGCTTGTCTTTATATTTTTGCAGGTTCTGTGGTATAATGAACATATTGTTTCCCGGCATACAGGAAAACAGTGGTACAGTCATACTGCCATGATACGAAGGTAGATCTGGCATAAGGGTAAACAGGAGGTTTTCATGTCGTTACAGTTTATTTTTGGAAACGCAGGCAGCGGTAAATCCCATTTTTTATATGAATATATTGTAAAGGAATCGATTCGCCATCCGGATAAAAAGTATTTGGTGCTTGTACCGGAACAATTTACTATGCAGACGCAGAAAGATTTATGCCTGGCGCATCCCCGGGGCGGTATTATGAACATTGATGTTTTAAGTTTCGCACGGCTGGCGCACAGAGTGTTTGAAGAGACCGGAGCAGGAAAGGCAAAAATGCTGGATGACGAGGGGAAGAATCTGCTTCTTCGGAAAATTGCAGGCAATTATGAGTCAGAGTTGAAAGTGCTGAAAGGAAATCTGAAAAAAGCAGGATATATCAGCGAGGTGAAGTCTGTTATTTCAGAATTTACACAGTATGGAGTGGATTTTGCCGTGCTGGATTCTCTACTGGAAACATTGGATGAGAACAGTTATCTGTATTATAAGCTGCAGGATATCCGTAAGGTATATGAGGGGTTTGAAACATATCTTGCTGATAAATATATAACAAAAGAAGAATTGCTCGATGTTTTAAGCGGCATCGCAGGGAGATCAGAGCTATTAAAGGACAGTGTGATCGCACTTGATGGATTTACCGGGTTTACGCCTGTGCAGAATCGTCTGCTGGGAGAACTTCTTGTCGTATGCGAAAAGCTGCTTGTCACAGTGGAGATGGATGAGCGGGAGGATCCTTTTGTGTATCACCACCCGTATCAGCTATTTGCGCTGAGTAAACAGATGGTTGTTTCTCTTACAGAGATTGCGCATAAGAAAAGAGTGCAGATAGATGATCCAGTCACACTTTATGAAAAGCCAGTGTACCGCTTTCGGGAAAACCCTGTGCTTGGCTTTCTGGAGTCAGAACTATTTCGGTATTCTAGGCGACAGTACGAGGGAGAACAGGACAACATACGGCTTCATGTAACGAGAGATCCAAGGGAAGAAGCAGAATTTGTGGCGTCGGAAGTAAGAAGACTTGTGCGACAAAACGGATACCGTTATCGGGAAGCAGCTGTCATCTGCAGTGACATGGAAGTATATGCGGCGCATTTGGAGAAAGCGTTTAAGACATATGGGATCCCTGTCTTTATGGATCATAAGAAGAGTATTCTTCAAAATGCGTTTGTGGAGTATCTTAGAAGTCTGCTCTCCATGATAGAGCAGAACTTTACATATGAGAGTGTATTTCGTTTTCTTAGAACAGATCTGACAGATTTTACAAAGGAAGATATAGACGTATTAGAGAATTATGTGCTTGCGCTAGGCATAAAGGGCTGGAAGAAATGGCAGGAAGTCTGGGCAAGGAAGACGGAGAAGGTACAAGATGAAGAATTAAATGTGTTGAACCATCTGCGGGTGCAGTTTGTCGAGCGGCTGACCAGTCTGGTATTTATCCTAAAGCAGAGAAGCAAGACGGTAAAGGATGTGACACAGGCGGTCTACAGCTTTCTGGTACAGGAGGATATGCAGGATAGATTAAGCCGGATGGAGCAGATATTCCAAGAGGAAGGAAAACTGGCGCTCTCAAAAGAATATTCTCAGGTGTACAGGATCGTGCTGGAATTATTTGATAAATTTGTAGAGCTGTTGGGAGAAGAGAAAATCTCCTTAAAGGAATACAGTGAACTATTAGATGCAGGACTGGAAGAGGCGAAAGTGGGGGTGATCCCGCCGAGTCTGGATCAGGTAGTGATCGGAGATGTAGAGAGAACAAGGCTGAAAAATATAAAAGTCCTGTTCTTTATGGGAGCCAATGACACGCTGCTTCCGGGAAATTTAAACAGCGGCGGATTGCTGAGTCAGAGAGACAGAGAACGGTTTCAAAAGGAAAAGATTGTTTTGTCGCCGGGCGCCAAGGAAAAGACTTATGTACAAAAATTTTATCTATATATGAATCTGACAAAACCGACGGAAAGTTTGATCCTTTCTTACAGCAAGGTATCAGCAGAGGGAAAACCTTTGCGTCCCGCATATTTAGTGCAGGATTTGCGAAGGTTATTTCCGGCTCTGTGCATAGAAGAGGAAGAAGAACAAATAAGAGAAAAAGAACTTACGGAAAAGACAGGGCGTACCTATCTGGCAAGAGGACTACGGGAAAGAAAGTCAGGAGTCAGCGACCGGTGGAAAGAATTGTATACATGGTATGCAGGCATAGAGGAAGAAAAAGACAATCTGAAAAATCTTCTGACCGCGGCTTTTTATAAAAAGGAAAACGAAGCGGTGACCAAAGAGCAGGCTCGGCTTTTGTTTGGGGAGAGGGCACATTCCAGTGTGACTCGTCTGGAAAAATTTGTCTCTTGTGCGTATGCGCATTTTCTTTCCTATGGACTGCGTCTTTCTGAGCGGGAGGAATACCGGTTTGAGTCGTTGGACTGGGGGAATATCGCACATCGGTCTATGGAGCGCTTTTCCAGAAAGGCGGAAGAAGAAAAGGTAAAATGGCAGGAAATGAAAGAGGAGACAAGGAACCGTCTGATCGAGCAGAGTGTAGAAGAAAGTATTTTGGACTATGGGAATACGGTGCTGTATAGCTCTGCCAGGAATGAATATTTGATCACTCGCATAAAGAAGCTGATACAGCGCTCGGTCTGGGCGCTTACAAAGCAGATGGAATGTGGAGACTTTGTGCCAAGCGGGTATGAACTGAACTTTGGAAGCGGTAAAATAGATCGGATCGATACTTGTGCGGATAAAGAATGTGTGTATGTAAGGGTGACGGACTACAAGACAGGCATGAAAAGCTTTGATATTACGGCATTCTGCCATGGTTTGCAGCTGCAGCTTCCGGTGTATTTAAATGCGGCGCTTGCTATAGAAAAGCAGAAGAATCCAGATAAAGAAGTAGTTCCGGCCGGTATTTTTTATTACCGGATGCAGGATCCGATCGTGGAA
Organism: Mediterraneibacter sp. ICN-202921; assembly: GCF_037890075.1. Taxonomy (NCBI): domain Bacteria; kingdom Bacillati; phylum Bacillota; class Clostridia; order Lachnospirales; family Lachnospiraceae; genus Mediterraneibacter; species Mediterraneibacter sp. ICN-202921. The sequence goes on from NZ_JBBKBE010000003.1 coordinate 203,411, forward strand.
AAAGAGATGGATGAGGAGAAACTGGAAGAAAAGTTTTTAAAAGAACTGAAACTGGACGGGATCGTTAATGCAGACGAGAGCGTCTTAGACCACATGGAACATAATTTGAGCGGAACATCCAGGTACCTTCCGATCGGAAAGAATAAAGACGGAAGCCTGAGTAAAAATTCTAAAGTATTCACGCCGGAGGAATTTTCGTTATTTTTGGAATATGCCGATAGTTTGAGGCAAAAGATCGAGAGACAGATGCAGGAAGGAAATGCAGGAATAGCCCCCTATATGCTGGGTGCGGAGACAGGCTGTGATTATTGTGCTTATCATGACATATGTGGTTTTGATGTGCGCCTGGATGGCTGTGAATATAATAGAATGGAGAAATATGATAAAGAAGAAGCACTGAAAAAGATGGAGCAGGAAAGGCGGGCGGAAAGATGAGCGTCAAGTGGACATCCCAACAGCAGAAGGTGATCGACCTAAAACACCGCAACATCCTCGTCTCTGCCGCGGCGGGATCAGGAAAGACGGCGGTTTTGGTAGAACGTATCATAAAGATGCTGACAGATAAAGAAGATCCGACAGATGTAGATAGACTTCTGATCGTGACATTTACAGAGGCGGCTGCGGCGGAGATGAAGGAACGGATCCGGGGTGCGATTGAAAAAGAGCTGAATGAGCATCCGGAAAATACGCGTCTGCAGAGGCAGGCAACACTGATCCACAGTGCCCATATCACAACGATCCACAGCTTTTGTCTGTCTGTCATACGAGAGCATTTTCATGTGATAGATCTGGATCCCGGTTTTCGGATCGTGGAGGAAGGGGAGCTGAAGCTTTTAAAGCAGGATGTGTTGGATACCTTGTTGGAAGAAGAATATGTGAAAGGAGAACAGGCATTTCTGGAGTTTACAGAGAGATACAGCAGTGGGAGAAACGACAGAAAAATAGAAGAGATTATCTTAAAACTATATGAGTATTCCTTGAGTTATCCGCAAAAGGAGAAGTGGCTTAAGAGCTGCGAGACGGTTTATGAGATAAAGGAGGACGGAACGGAGGCAGAAATCTTTCAAAAGGCCCATCAGCAAGCTGCGAGATATCTTGCAGACCTCCTTGCGGTAGTAAGAGATACTCTTCAGATATGCGAGGAAGCAGATGGTCCATATATGTATGGGCCGGCGCTGGAAAGCGATATAGAATGGTTAGAGGCGGTACAAAAGGAGGATACGTTTGCCGGGATGAGCGCGAAAATCTCAGAGATCATGTGGAAGCGCTTATCCCCGAAAAAAGATGAAAGTGTAGCAGACGAGAAAAAAGAGCTGGTAAAAAAGATACGGGAACGTGTAAAAAAACAGATCCATGTTTTAAAAGAAACATATTTTTACGAACCGATGGAAACACAAATCGCAGATATGCGCAGCGCCAGGCCGTCCATACAGGTACTGCTGCATTTGGTGAACCGGTTTGGAGAGGCCTTCTCAGAGGCAAAAAGAAAACGGAATATGATTGATTTCCATGATATGGAACAGTTTGCCCTTTCTATTTTGACAGAGGAAAGAGAAGGGGTGCTCGTTCCGTCTGTCACGGCGTTGGAATATCAGGAACAGTTCGTGGAAGTCATGATCGATGAATACCAGGACAGTAATCTGCTGCAGGAGGCAATTTTAACCAGTGTATCCCGCGTGAGACAGGGAGCGTACAATATTTTTATGGTAGGAGACGTAAAGCAGAGCATATACCGTTTCCGACTTTCAAGGCCGGAGCTGTTCATGGAGAAATACGATACGTACAGTACAAAAGAGGCAAAAGAGCAGCGGATCGATCTGCATAAAAATTTTCGGAGCCGTACGGAAGTGCTGGATAGTGTCAACTTTTTGTTCGGACAGATCATGTGCAAAGAGATGGGAGGCGTAGCTTATGATGAAAGCGCCGCTCTGTATCCGGGGGCGGTCTACGAGCCGCAGCTAGATGAAGAAGGACATACGCTTTATCAGACAGAGCTGCTTTTGTTGGATAAAAAAGACGAAGCAATCCCGGGGGGGGATGAAAAAGAAAAAGAAGCTTATGTGATCGCGGCAAAGATCAAGGAATTGATAAGAGAAGGCAAAGTGTTGGATAAGCAGACGGGAGAATACAGGCGGCCTAAGTACAAAGATATTGTGATCTTGACACGGAGCGTGAAAGGATGGGCAAAAGAATTTGCCGATATACTGATGAAAGAAGGGATTCCGGCATATTGCGCCAGCCGGGAAGGATATTTTGAAACGTATGAGGTGAGTGTATTGCTGGATTATCTGAAAATATTGGATAATTTCCAACAGGATATTCCGCTTACGGCAGTTTTGACTTCTCCCTTTGGCAGGCTGAATGCAAGAGAACTGGCGTATATAAAAACCGCGTATCCGGATTTCACTTTTCCGGAGGCGGTATCTGCCTGGATGAGAGAGTTGGATTGTCATGCGAAGAAAGGAATGGAAATTTATAACTTATGTGAGAAATTAAAAAAATTCTTTGAAAATTATAATGTGTTCCGAGATGTGGTTCCGTATACGCCTATCCACGAATTGTTGTGGGAGATTATGGAAGAGACAGGATATGGGCTTTTTATGGAGGCGGCGCCGGGAGGCGGACAGAGAACGGCAAATCTGCATATGCTGATAGAAAAAGCAGTGGCATTTGAAAAGACGAGCTATAAAGGACTGTTTAATTTCGTGCGCTACATCGAGCAGTTAAAAAAGTATGACATAGATTACGGAGAGGCGAGTATAGAGGATGAACAGTCAGACACGGTACGGATCATGAGCATACATAAAAGTAAAGGACTGGAGTTCCCAATCGTTTTTGCGGCGGGTATGGGGAAAAAGTTTAATACGCAGGATACGTCTGGAAGTATCGTAATCCATCCGAAGTGGGGAGTAGGGATAGATACGATCGATCTAGAGAAGCGGACAAAGATCCCTTCTTTTTTGAAAAAGGTCATACAAAGAGAAGTACAGATTGAAAATCTGGGGGAAGAACTGCGTGTATTGTATGTGGCTATGACAAGGGCAAAAGAAAAATTGGTCTTGACAGGAAGCTTACAGGACGCGGACGAGCAGATGCAAGAAGCGAAACACAGAGCAGTTCTGGAACAGAGAAATGGAGAACCGTTGTCCTTTCTTACCTTGGCAGAGGCGAAAAATTATCTGGATTGGATATTGCCGGCTGTATCCTGGAAAGAGCAGGAGACTTGCTTCCTTCTGGAGTATGTGACAGGGGAAGATTTCCTCGTACAAGGGCGGACAGAGGAAGAAGCCGAAGGATTGGCGTTGGATGTGTTGGAAAATTGGGATGCAGGAAATGTATATGTACCGGAGTACAGAGAGGAACTCATACAGCAGCTTGCTTTTGTCTATCCTTATGAAAAAGAAGGAAAACTGAAATTAAAATTCACCGTTTCAGAACTGAAAAAAAGAGAGATGGCGGAGGAAGAAGACGGAGAAGCAGTATATGCGCCGAAGGATGTGGTGCCTCTGATCCCGGAGTTTTTAAAAGAGGAAGAGGAATTAAAAGGCGCTTCTCGCGGAAGTGCGTATCATAAACTTTTGGAATTATTAGATTTTTCGGCTGCGTATAATGAAGATACGCTTAAGAGGCAGATCGGACAATTACAAAGAGAAGGAATACTTACAGAAGATATGGTGTCTTGTATTCGAACAGAGGATATTTTATGCTTTTTAGAAAGTAAGAGCGCAAAGAGAATGTCACAGGCGGCGAAAAACAAAAAACTCTATAAAGAACAGCCCTTTGTTCTGGGTGTAGATGCAGGAGAAATATATCCTGAGGAAGAGACAAAAGAGACGATTCTTGTACAAGGGATCATCGATGTCTATTTTGAGGAAGAGGACGGTCTTGTGGTGCTGGATTATAAGACCGATCAGGTACATGCGGCGGAAGAACTGAGAGAAAAATATCATGCGCAGCTTATGTATTATGCCAAGGCTTTAGAGCAGCTGTTGAAAAAGCCAGTAAAGGAAAAGATCATTTATTCATTTACATTGCAAGAGGAGATACAGGTATGAGAGGCGTGATACTTTTCTTGGCGGCGGTAAATCTATTGGCTTTTCTGTTGTACGGAGAAGACAAAAGAAGGGCGAGAAAGAGAAAATTTCGGATCCGGGAAAGAACCTTACTTTTAGCCGCATGTGCCGGAGGTGCAGCAGGAAGTCTTGCAGGGATGCTTTTCTTCCGGCATAAAATACGCAAACCAGGCTTCTTTTTGACAGTTTTGCTTTTCTTCTTATTACAATGGAGCGTGCTTCTGTATATCAGTTGGAAATATTTCTGAATTTTGTACCAAACATATGGAGTTGGGATTAAGTTTTATAGAAAAGGTTGACATATAATATTATACGGTGCATTATATTGGATAATAATAGCTTTTGCGATAGCAGCATTATGTGTGCAGAAGTTTTATATTTAAGTCTGTGCAGGAAGCGGAGGAAGGAGGCGCCGATATGGTTTTTAATACAGGAGCAGCACTGCTGGATGCAGTTGTATTGGCAGTCGTATCCCAGGAAGCACAGGGAACATACGGATACAAGATCACACAGGATGTAAGAAAGGTGATAGATGTGTCGGAGTCCACGCTATATCCGGTTTTGAGACGCCTTTTAAAAGACGGCTGCCTGATCAGTGATGACAGGCAGTTTGATGGGAGAAACAGAAGGTATTACAGTATAACAGACCATGGAAAAGAGAAACTTCAGATGTACAAAGAAGAATGGAAGATATATTCTGATAAGGTGAACGCTATATTTTTAGGAGGGATTTGATATGGGAATAAAAAAACTGTACCGCTCCGGAACAAATAAAATGCTCTGCGGTGTATGTGGTGGAATCGGCGAATATTTTAATATAGACGCTACGCTGGTCAGACTCTTGTTTGTGATTTTTGGCTGTACCGGCTCAGGCGTGCTGGCGTATATCGTCGCCGCCATTATTATTCCACAAGAACCTTAAGCTGCGAAAAGCTCCATGCAAAATGTGCTGTTTTGAATGGAGCTTTCTTTTTCAGGCAATACTTTAGCAAAAAGAAGAAGGAAGGATTGTCATGACAAAGAAAAAAGAAAAACCGATCGATCTAAAAAATTTAGAACCAGAAGAAAAGATCAAATATGAAATCGCAGAGGAACTAGGATTATTAGATAAAGTGCTGGCAAATGGATGGAAATCTCTGACGTCAAAAGAAACAGGAAGGATAGGAGGTCTTGTGACGAAGAAAAAAAGAGAGGTAAAATTCTGATCTGCATCAAATGGATGAAAAGAGAGAATGGAGCAGTTTTGAAAGATTGTTTGACATTCTCTCTTTTCCTTGTTTAAATAACAATATTAATGAAGAAAAAGTGAAAGAATAAAAATCTCAAGTATACCGGACAAACCAAGCAGCAAGGTCGCGATCGTCTGTGTCCGATAGCCTTTTTCTGGCGTCATTTGACCCAGCCCATTAGTTCCATGGCAATGGCAGGATGTTTTTTGCCGACAAGGTGTATGACCATATCTGCAAGTTTTAGCGCTGCACCGGTTTTTTCAAGGATATTTCCGATAAGCTCGCCGAAAATGATAACGATACCGATGCTAGTAAATGTACCAGAAAAACCTGTGCCTATGACAGTGGCAAGCCCGGATGTCACGGTTCCGTCTTCTGCTGTCTGGTCCAACAGGGGGATACCTGCTATCATCCCAAGGAGCAGAGAGATCCCCATGATTACAAGGAAGGGATGAATCTTGAATTTTGAAATTGCTGTGATCATAACTACGATTGAAAGAATGAAGGCAATAATAAGTAGATAACCAGTCATAAAAGACTCCTCCTTTGTAGAAAAAATATTTTAGCAGATAAAATCCACTTAAGAATAATTCTATTTTAGCAGGAAGCATTACGGAAAGTTTAATATAAAATAAAACATATGTTCTCAAGCGGAACACCTTTGAACCTTCTGAAAGAAATCTTTACAAAAGAATACATATCTGCTAAAATATTACGACTGGGGAGAAAGTTCATAGGTGATAAGAATGAAAGAGACAATCAATATATTTGATGTGTATATGCAAAATTTTACTGCGAAAGAAGCGATGAAGCAGGTTATTGCGTATCTGGAGACGGAATCCCTTCATACGATTGAGATCGTGACAATGGATATGCTGCTGAAGGAGCAGGAAAATGTACAGTGGAAAGACATGGTCAAAAAGCTGGATATGGTACTCCCCGGGGAACGGGAGATCCTTGAGGCGGCAGGTGTGCAGGATAAGAACAGCATACGGGATGCAGAGGAGCATATATTTTTGAAACTGTTTCTGAAATATTTGCAGAAGAACAGGAAGAAAATTTTTCTGCTGGCAGACAAAGAAGAACAGATACAGTCTCTGTCCGAGGAGATACGGCATTATCACAGAGGGATCGTGATCACAGGAGGCGCTGCGCTCGTACCGGATGAAGGACAGGAAGAAAAGGTGATCAATGAGATCAACGGAACAGAAACAGACTGCCTTGTTTCCATATTTTCTTCTCCGTGGCAGGAGCAGTTCATCGCAGAAAAGAAAGCGCTTCTAAACGTAAGGTTATGGATAGGCTGCGGTCCGCTTCTTATGCAGAATTATACAGAAAAGAAGATAGGCAGAAAAGTGAAGACATTCTTTTTGAAAAAGTTGTTTCGCTATAGAGTAGAAAAACAAAAGAAGGAAAAGAGACTTCTTTGAGCAGCTTTTTGTTGAACTTGTATATGCATAGAAATATGAATTTTTTGTAAAAATTATAATGAAATGCATAAAAATAATAGATTTACTCTTTCTTTTTTTGGTGTTTTGCCTTAATATAATATTTGTATATGTGCGCATATATTTTTTAGGGGAAAACAATTTTGTGAAAAATGCACATGGAATTAGGTGGACGAGTGGAGGAAAAAAGTATGATTTCGAATCAGATACTTCAAAACACAATTGAGGGATTAAAAGGTATTTCCAGAATTGATTTCTGCGTGTTGGACACAGAAGGGAAAATACTCGCCGCTACATTTGAGGAAGGTCAGAGATTTGAGGATGCGGTGCTGTCATTTGTGGAATCTCCAGCAGATAGCCAGGTTATCCAGGGCTGCCAGTTTTTTAAGATTTTTGATGAACAGCAGTTGGAATACGTACTTCTGGCAGACGGTGAGAGCGAAGATGTCTACATGTTAGGAAAGATTGCGGCATTTCAGATACAAAGCCTTTTGGTGGCGTATAAAGAAAGATTTGACAAAGATAATTTTATCAAGAATCTTTTGTTGGATAATCTTCTTCTGGTCGATATTTACAACAGGGCAAAAAAATTACATATTGACACAGAAGTAAAACGTGTTATCTTTATTATTGAGACATCGCACGAAAAGGACAGTGCGGCACTGGACAATGTCAGAAATCTTCTGGGCGGAAAGTCAAAAGATTTTATTACGGCAGTGGATGAGAAAAATATCATTGTTGTAAAAGAACTTTCTGAGAAAGACGGAAGCAGAGAACTGGATAAGATGGCGCGGGATATGCTGGAGACGCTTAAGACAGAGGGAGGCGATGAGCGGATACACATTGCATACGGAACCGTGGTAAATGATATCAAGGAAGTTTCCAAGTCTTATAAAGAGGCAAAACTGGCGTTGGATGTAGGGAAGATATTCTTTGATGAAAAAGATATTGTCGCATATAGTACGCTTGGAATCGGACGTTTGATATACCAGCTTCCGATCCCGTTGTGCAAGATGTTCATAAAAGAGATTTTCGAGGGGAAATCTCCGGACGATTTTGATGAGGAGACATTGACGACTATCAACAAGTTTTTTGAGAATAGCCTAAATGTATCAGAAACGTCCAGACAGCTTTATATTCACAGAAATACTCTTGTATACCGCCTGGATAAGCTACAGAAGAGTACAGGGCTTGATCTGCGCATATTTGAGGATGCGATCACTTTTAAGATAGCTCTTATGGTAGTGAAATATATGAAGTATATGGAGTCACTGGAGTACTAAGGAGTATGGATAATTAGGAGGAGCATATGATTGAATTAAGAAATGTAACGAAGGAATACTCTAAGGGAAATGCCGCCTTAAATGGAGTATCCGTCAAGATCGAACAGGGAGAGTTCGTATTCATTGTGGGGGACAGCGGTTCCGGAAAATCTACCTTGATCCGTTTGATCATGAAGGAACTGGATCCTACAGAAGGCACTATTATCGTGAACGGACAAAACCTGAATCGTATGAAACATCGTCACATTGCTAAATACAGAAGAGGCTTAGGGGTTGTCTTTCAAGACTTTCGTCTTTTGAAAGACAGAAATATCTATGAAAATATCGCTTTTGCACTGCGTGTTACGGAGACACCTACCAGGGTGATCAAGAGAAAGGTGCCGGCTGCGCTGTCGCTTGTGGGACTTGCGCAAAAGTATAAGTCCTTTCCGAAAGAGCTGTCAGGGGGAGAACAGCAGCGTGTTGCTATCGCAAGAGCGATCGTAAATGAACCTGCTATTTTGTTGGCGGACGAGCCCACCGGAAACTTGGATCCGACGAACTCTTGGGAGATCATGAGTCTTTTGAAGGAAGCAAATGAACGTGGGACTACAGTTCTTGTTGTAACGCATAACCAGGAGATTGTAAATGAGATGAACGAACGGGTTATCACGATGAAACAGGGCGTGATCGTTAGTGATGAACAAAAAGGTGGGTATATAGATGAGGATTAGTACATTTGGATACGTAGGAAAACAAGGGGTTAAGAATATCTGGAGAAATAAGATGTTCTCGCTTGCGTCTGTTGCGACGATGTCAGCTTGTATTTTTTTGTTTGGATTGTTTTTTTCGATTATTCTGAATTTTCAGTATATCATAAAAATGGCGGAGGAAGGTGTCGCCATTACAGTCTTCTTTGAAGAAGATGCGACTCAGGCACAGATTGATGATGTAGGAGAAGCGCTGCGCGGCAGAGAGGATGTTTCGGAAGTAAAATATGTCTCAGCAGATGAAGCATGGGAAAATTACAAGAAAGAGTATTTTAAAGATAAACCAGAATTGGCGGAAGGATTTAAAGATGACAACCCGCTTGCGGATTCTGACAACTATGAAGTATATATGAAAACATCAGAGGATGCCAAAAATCTGACGGCGAGAAGTAAGTCTCTTGCTTCTACACAGCAGGATCTTGTGAAGTTCGCAGAGAGTCTGGATGGTGTCAGGGATGTAAATAAATCGGATGTAGTGGCAAATACATTGACCAGTGTAAACAAGTTGGTAGGATATGTATCTATAGCGATCATCGCAATCTTATTTGGCGTTTCTATCTTCCTGATCAGCAATACAGTCACAATGGGTATTACGGTCAGAAAAGAAGAAATCGCGATCATGAAATATATCGGGGCAAAAGATTTTGTTGTCCGGTCACCTTTTGTTATCGAAGGCTTGATCATGGGGTTCTTTGGTGCGGTCATTCCATTGCTGCTTTTGTATATGCTGTATGAGAAAGCAGTGCTGTATATTATGGAGAAGTTTAGTATTCTACAGAATATCATTAATTTTCTTCCGGTGTCAGATGTATATAGATATCTGCTGCCGATCGGACTTGTCCTTGGTATAGGTATTGGATTTATCGGAAGTTTCTTCACAGTGCGCAAGCATTTGAAAGTATAGGGGGCTTATATGGGACGAAAGAGGAGTATAATAAGCGGGGTACTTGTTTTGACAATGAGCATGACGATGGCGCTGCAGGTACATGCGACTACCATCGAGGATGCACAGAAAAAAGGGGAAGAATTAGAACAGCAAAAAAGCGCGGCGGAAGCAGAGAAAAATGCTCTTACGGCACAGCTCAATGAGATCATCACGGACATGAATGAGACACAGACAGAAATGACAAAGAAGGAAAGTGAGATCGAGAAAGCTGAAAATGATCTGATCGCGGCGAAAGTAGATGAGAATCAGCAGTATCAGAGCATGAAGAAACGGATTCAGTTCATGTACGAGAACGGAGATACGAAGATCCTGGAGGTCATGATGGAAAGCAAGACCTTAGGAGAATTCTTAAATAAAGCAGAGTATGCGTCAAAATTGTCTGACTACGACCGGGAAAAGCTGGAAGATTTCCAGGATGTAGTAGAAGAGGTAGAGAAGAAGGAACAGACGCTGCAGACAGAGTATGACGAGCTGAGTACACTGCAGACAGATCTGATGGCGAAGCAGACAGAGGTACAGGCACTGTTGGACAGTAATGATCTTCTGCTGGCAGATCTGGAGACACAGATCGGTGATAATGCGGCGGATCTAGAGAAGCTGATCGCAGAAGCGGAGGAAGCAAAGAGGATCCAGCAGGAGCAGGCGGCTGCCCAGCAACAGGGCGGTGGAGGACCTTCCTATACGGAGCCAAGCGGTGGGAATGTGGTGAGCGGAAACGGCTATTTTACCCACCCTTGTCCGGGAATGTCTTATCAGTCCAGTTATTTTGGAGAGATCCGGGAATTTGAAGTCGGCGGTCATAAAGGACATGATTATGCGGCAGCCGAGGGAACACCTACATATGCGGCGGCAGCAGGTACCGTTCTGATTGCAGAATTTAGTCTCAGTGCTGGAAACTGGGTCGTTATCGATCATGGGAATGGTCTGACTACTAAATATATGCACCACAGTGCGTTGTGTGTTACGGCAGGCCAGTATGTGGAAAAAGGACAGCAGATCGGTTTTGTCGGTTCTACAGGACAATCTACGGGACCACATCTTCATTTTCAAGTAGAAGAAAATGGAATCGCTGTTAATCCGGATAAATATTTGTAACTTACAAAGAGAAAGGGATTGGGGAAGGACAAAGCAGAGAGAGTACTCTGCTTTGTCTTTTGCTACTTAGAGGGACAGAAAGATAAAAGACGATATAAGTAAATTTTGCAAGAAGGCAGGATGAGAAAATGAAAGAAAACAGAAAGTTTTTAAAAGGCATGCTTGCCGGCGCGGCGGCCATGCTGCTAGCGGTTGGCTTCATATGGGGCATAGGCAGTATAATGCCGAAGGTGATAACGGGACAAGGAAAAGCTCAGACTTCTCTTTTAGATGATAAAAAGGAAGTCAGCCAGAAACTGGAAAAAATAGGAAAATGGATAGACGGGTATTATCTGTATGGGGATAAGATAGACGGCGATGCCCTGGTAGATGGGATTTACTCTGGGTATGCACAGGCTTTGGGAGATCCTTATACAGAATATTATAATGAGCAGGAGACAAAGGAACTTTTAGAAACGACTTCCGGCAAATTTTTCGGAGTAGGCGCTGCGCTTACGCAGAATCTGACTACGGGGGAGGTCGTGATCGTGAGTGTTTATGCAGAGTCACCAGCTGCTGACGCTGGACTCAAGGAAGGGGATGTCCTGTACCGGGTAGATGAGCATACGATAGTAGATGAGAGCCTGACCGAGATCGTATCCTGGATTAAAGGAAAACAAGGAACAGAAGTAGATCTGTATGTGCGAAGAGACGGTGAGGAACTGAAACTGACTGCCGTGCGTGACGAGATCGAGGCGCAGACAGTGGAATACGAGATGAAAGATGGGCAGATCGGGTATATAGCGGTCAGCGAATTTGACGAGGTGACCTATGAACAATTCAAGGGAGCGCTTCAGGATTTAGAAGAACAAGGTATGCAGGGGCTGGTGATAGATCTGCGCAGCAATCCCGGTGGAAATATGGACACAGTGACAGATATGCTTAAATTGATACTGCCGGAGGGGACGATTGTTTCCACAAAAGATAAATATGGGAATGAAGAAAAAATCACCTGTGACGGGGAACATAAATTTACCAAGCCACTGGCCGTACTTGTGAATCAGTATAGCGCGAGCGCGTCTGAAATTTTCACGGGAGCCGTGCAGGATTATAAGATCGGGACGATTGTGGGGACGACGACCTATGGAAAAGGTGTCGTGCAGCAGCTGATCGATCTGGAAGACGGAACGTATTTAAAATTAACGATCGCAGAATACTATACACCAAGTGGAAGAAGTATCAACGGAACCGGGATCACACCGGATATAGAGGTGGAATATGAGGCGGACGCAGAGAATCCGGATGCAGATAACCAGTTGGAGAAAGCGCTGGAAACAGTGCGTTCGGAAATAGAATAGGCGCAGAATAAAAAGAAGACCGGAGAGAAAGAAGAATATATGATAAGAGAGTATAGGCAGAACGATACAGAAAGTATTATGCGAATATGGCTGGAAGGAAATAGGGAAGCCCATGCGTTTATACCTGCAGAATATTGGCATTCCCATTATGCGCAGACAAAAAAGGCTTTGACCGAGGCAGATCTGTTTCTCTATGAAAAGGAGCAGCAGATCTGTGGATTTGCAGGAATGACAGGAGAATATCTTGCGGGAATATTTGTCAGGAAAGACTGCCGCTGTGCTGGTATTGGAAAAAAATTATTGGATAAGATAAAACAGAAATATCCTTCCGTGACTCTGCATGTGTACCAGAAGAACAGGCGTGCTCAAGAATTCTATCTAAGAGAAGGGTTCCGGATCATTTTGGAAGAAATAGATGAGGAGACAAAAGAAGCAGAATACAAGATGAATTGGGGGAAAAATAAGAGTTAAAGGAGAGTATACAGATGGGATGAAAAAAGAGAGAGCGAAAAAAATGATCATAGATATAGGCTTTGATATCGCAGGAAGTATTTTTTACGCACTGGGCATTTATACATTTGCTAAGACAGCAGATTTTGCACCCGGCGGTGTGTCCGGACTTGCGCTGATCATCCACCATTTATGGGGACTTCCTATCGGATTGACAACACTTGCCATTAATATCCCACTGATCATGTTAAGTTTCCGTATTGTAGGGAAGCAATTTTTGTTTAAGACGGCACGTAGTATGATCTTTTGCACGATTTTTTTGGATGTCATATTTCCGTACACGCCGTCTTATGTGGGGACGCCTTTTTTGGCGGCTTTGTATTCAGGTGTATGCTTAGGCGTGGGAATGGCTCTGTTCTATATGCGGGGGTCTTCATCAGGAGGGATCGACTTTCTTACCATGTCGATCAAGGCGCTGAAACCGCACTTTTCTCTCGGCGCAGTGACGATGGCGATCGATCTTTTCATTATTCTGCTCGGCTGGCCGGTATTCGGAAATATAGATTCTGTTCTGTATGGACTTGCGGCGACATTTGTGACTTCTGTCGTGCTTGACAAAATACTATATGGCATGGGAGCAGGAAGGCTGCTGATCATCATTACAGATCACGGGCAGGAAGTGGCAGAGAAGATCGGAGATCGTATTGAGAGAGGAGCCACCGCCATACAGGCGAGAGGAACCTACACAGAAGCGCATAAAGAAGTCCTTTTGTGTGCATGTTCTGCTTCACAGGCGTATATAGCAAAGAATACAGCACATGAAGCGGATCCGGCCGCTTTTGTGATGGTGACGGAGACAAGTGAAGTGTTCGGAGAAGGATTTATGGAATATAAATAGAAATTCATTTGGAATAGCTGCCGTATAAAAGTTTATAAAAATTTTATTAGCACTCTTATTTAAAGAGTGCTAATTTTGTATTGACTTTTAAAATCTGCTGTATTAGAATATCTCTTAGATGTTGAATGTACCCTCTCTTATTTGCTGTATAGTTTGCCGAGAGAGGAAAAAATGTAGAAAGAGGAGTGTTATCTATGGCAACAAAAAAAGGTAATTTATCGATTGACAGTGAGAATATATTTCCTATTATAAAAAAATGGGTATATTCCGATCATGATATCTTTTTCCGTGAGATGGTATCAAACGGATGTGACGCGATCACGAAGTTAAAGAAACTGGATATGATGGGGGAATATGAACTTCCGGAAGAGTATAAGGCAAAGATCCAGGTGATCGTAAATCCGGAGGAAAAAACGCTGAAATTTATTGATAACGGTCTTGGTATGACAGCGGACGAAGTGGAAGAGTACATTACCCAGATCGCATTTTCCGGCGCTACACAATTCTTGGAGAAATATAAGGATAAAACTACAGAAGATGAGATGATAGGACATTTCGGACTGGGCTTTTATTCTGCGTTTATGGTGGCAGATGAGGTGCAGATCGATACATTGTCTTATAAAGAAGGAGCAGTCCCTGTACATTGGGCAAGCCAGGGCGGCACAGAATACGAGATGCAGGATGGAAATAAGACGACGGTGGGCACAGAGATCACTCTGTTCTTAAATGAAGATAGTCTGGAATTTGCAAATGAATACAGAGCACGGGAAGTGCTTGAGAAATATTGTTCATTCATGCCGGTAGAAATTTTCCTTTCCAAGGCGAATGCAGAACCACAGTATGATACTATAGATGAAGAGGATGTATTGGATACAGATACGGTGGTTGAACATATCACGGAAGAACCGAAAGAGGGAGAAGAAGGCGAGCCAAAGAAGAAGGCAAAAATCGTAAGACGTCCTGTCTCGATCAGTGATATACATCCTCTCTGGGGGAAAAATCCAAGCGCATGTACGAAAGAAGAATATATTGAATTTTATCGAAAAGTATTCATGGATTATAAAGAGCCTTTGTTCTGGATCCATCTGAATATGGATTATCCGTTCAATTTGAAAGGGATCCTGTATTTTCCGAAGATCAATATGGAGTACGAATCTATTGAAGGAACGATCAAGCTATACAATAACCAGGTATTTATCGCAGACAATATCAAGGAAGTGATTCCGGAGTTTCTGATGGTGCTAAAGGGTGTGATCGATTGTCCGGATCTGCCTCTGAACGTATCCAGAAGTGCATTGCAAAATGACGGCTTTGTAAACAAAGTGGCGGATTATATTTCCAAAAAAGTGGCGGATAAACTGACCGGAATGTTTAAAACAGACAGAGAAAGCTATGAGAAATATTGGGATGATATCAGTCCGTTTATCAAATTCGGCTGCCTGAAAGATGAAAAATTCGGGGAGAAGATGAAAGATTCTATGCTTTATAAGAATCTGGAGCACAAGTATCTGACACTAGAGGACGTTATCAAAGAAAATGGCGGCTCCCAGGAAGAACAAGACGAAAATACAGATAAAGCAGAACAGGAAAAACAGGAAACTGAAGCAGGACAGGATACAGATACCCAGGAGGCGGAGAAGGAAGAAAAGAAGACGAATATCTATTATGTAACGGATGAGGTGCAGCAGAGTCAGTATATCAATATGTTTAAGGCACAGGGACAGGATGCGGTGATCCTGACACATAATATCGATTCTGCCTTTGTAAGCTATCTGGAACAAAAACATCAGGATATTCATTTCTTACGGATAGACGCGGATGTACACGAATCTATGAAAGATGAAGTGGCGGAAGAAGAAAAGGAAGAATTTAAAAAGACAACAGACAGTCTGGTGGAGATCTTCAGAAAAGAGTTGAATAATGATAAACTAGATGTTAAAGTAGAGAAACTAAAAGACGAGCAGGTGGCTTCCATGGCAGTTCTCTCGGAAGAAAGCAGAAGAATGGAAGAGATGATGAAAATGTATGGAATGAGCGGTATGGATATGAGTGCATTGGGAAGCAAAGCAACCTTGATCCTAAACGCAAACCATCCGCTTGTAAAATTCCTTGTGGAGCATAAACGCAGTAAAAATGTGCCAATCATCTGCAAACAACTCTATGATCTGGCAATGCTTGCACATAAACCTTTGAGTCCGGAAGAAATGACGGCATTTGTGCAGAGAAGCAATGAGATTATGCTGCTTCTGACAAAATAAGAAAAAGCGGTACGTAAATGAAAAAAGCGGGTAAGCGAAAGGGCGGGCTTACCCGTTTTTTAGACTGTGCGTGATAAGATTGCTTTGGCGAGTGAAAGTGTTTAGATTTCCGGTTCAAAAGCAATTTTTTTCTGTATAAAAAACTTTTGTACATTTTTATCCCAGACATGTTCCAGAGATTTATCCATTGTGAAAATATGGAGAGAAGTTCCTGTTACACAGCTTAGAGAAGCACCTTCGTATTTAAGATTCAGATAGAGTCCTTGAACAGATTCCGGCTGAAAATCTAACTGGTTTTGTTCGATCAGACGAGCGATGTTTTTAGGAGACAGACAGAAAATAAATTGAAAGCTCAAAGGAGTTCGTTTGCCTTTGATAATAGAAAAGCAATATTCACGTATATCGCTCCAGGAAGAATATTGTGGAAGATCTTCCGCGGCATCGAAAAAATTTTTTTGCATATATCCATCGATCGTAAATGTGTTGAAAGTAACGATTTTGCCTTCGATAAAGAGAAAATGATCAAATGTATCAGATAAGAGCAGATGACGCATAAATTCTTTGGTGTGTGTCAGTTTTAAAGAAATCATAGAAACCTCCCGAATCAAGCTTTTGCACATAAGATTTTGTTGAAGCTGTATTTATAAGTATAACACATTCGGGCAAAGCCAGAAAGAGAGCGAAAACAAAAAATAGAGCAAAGAAGAAAGTGTGGATATAAAAGAGGCTGCCGAAATTACCATCGGCAGCCCTTGCTTGTTAAGGCCAGATTCCTCTGAGATTTTTTGCGTCTACCACACGTTTTACAGCGATCAGATATGCACCGGTACGTAGTGTAGTCTCTTTTTCTTTAGAAATATCCCATACAGCTTTAAATGCCTGATCCATGATGGCTTTTAACTGTTCGTTTACGTGTTCTTCACTCCAGCTGACAGATTGGATATTCTGTACCCATTCGAAATAAGATACAACAACACCACCGGCATTTGCCAGGATGTCCGGCACGAGTACGATACCTTTCTTTTGCAGGATCTCATCCGCCTCTATAGAAGTCGGTCCGTTAGCCGCTTCCACAATGACTTTTGCACGGATGCGGTCAGCATTGTCTTTATGGATCTGATTTTCTAATGCGGCAGGGACAAGAAGCGTTGTTTCTAACTCTAATAATTCTTCATTTGTGATGTGTTTTACATTCTCCTTTTCGTAGCCTTCCAGAAGATTGCCGCGTTTTGCGTTTATGTATTCGAGAATATCCGGAATATCCAGTCCATCTTCACAGTAAAGTCCTCCAGATACATCACTTACCCCCAGGATTTTCATACCGGCCATGTGCAGAAGTTTAGCAGAAACACTTCCTACATTTCCCATACCCTGTACAACAGCAGTCGTGCCGCTGATCGGTATCTGCAAGGCACGCAGTACATTTAAAGAGGTGATCATAACTCCGCGGCCGGTTGCTTCACTTCTTCCCAATGCACCTCCTAATTCCAGTGGTTTGCCAGTTACGACGCCAGGTACACAGTGCCCTTTGAGCATGCTGTATGTATCCATGATCCATCCCATGACTGTGGCATTGGTTCCTACATCAGGAGCCGGAATATCTTGCTCTGGTCCGATGATCGGAGCAATCATCGCCGTAAAACGACGGGTCAGACGACGGAGCTCCTCTTCTGATAAAGTAGTAGGATCACAGACGATCCCGCCTTTACCGCCCCCATAAGGGATGTTGACAACTGCGCACTTAAAAGTCATCCATGCAGCCAGAGCTTTTACTTCGTCTTCATTTACATTTTGATGATACCGTATCCCGCCTTTTGCAGGTCCTCTGGATGTAGAGTGTTGGACACGGTATCCTTCAAAAACACGGACGCTGCCGTCGTCCATGCAGACAGGAACAGAAACTTTTAACTCACGTTCCGGATACAGGACAGCTTCATAATCGCTGTGTGAATAGCCTAAAATAGCAGCTGCTTTATTCACTGTTGAAACGACATTGTCATAAGGATTATATTTGTCAGTACTCATTATATTTTCCTTCTTTCTTAGAATTTGAAATAAAAAGAAATATGCAATATATTGCATAGAAACAAAACAACCACAAAATTCCTATAAACCTATTTTTTTATGTATACCCAAAGCAGGGTGAAGAAATAGAGGCACTTTGGGTATACAGTTCATAAAATTCAAATATAGGAAGTAAGCGTATACTATTAGAATTTCAAGAGCGGCGTAATATCTGCCAGTTTACAATTGGGAGCCAAGTCGCAGGCGCGCATAAGGAAATTCAGTTTATCGATACGTTCTCCGGAACGTGGAGCGCCGTTTTTGATAAAGCCTACCTGAAGTCCTACAGCGAGGTCCATGACTACATCACCGATCACGCCGCCGGCTCTGCCGGAAGGGGTGGCAATCAGCTGATGTGCTTTGGCAAATTCATACGTATGCAAAGCTTCTGTGATCGTTCCGACCTGGTTGGGTTTTAAAATGAAACCATCCAGGGCATCTAGATCATACGCTCGTTTGAGTCTGTTTAAGTTTGTGACGATAAAATCATCTCCCAGAAGATTGGTACGAGTGATTACTTTATGTGCTTTCGGATAAGATTCCCAATCTTCCTCATCCAATAGATCTTCGATAAAGACAAAATTAAATTTTTCTGTCAATCCTTTTACATAATCTATCAAAACATCCGCAGAAACACGTTCTCCTTTCAAAAGGTATGTATTGGTTTCTCTGTCATACATTTCGCTGGAAGCACAGTCGAATGCAAAGCCAATCTTTCCGGTATATCCGCAGTTTTCAATTGCTTCGGACATCAGATTTAAGTTTACTTCCGGATCTTCGCTTGGGGAAGCGTATCCATAGGAGGGCGCTACGACTGGTTTGTGTCCCAAATATTTTGTAAGTACTTTTTCTAATTCCTGGAATGTATTGATCCCCATCTCTACAGATTCATAAATACTGGATGCTCCGTAGGGCATGATGATAAATTCATTAAAAGGCTGCGTCAAGTTTTCATAATGCCCGCCATTGATCACATTAAAACTTGGAACGGGTACAGTTTGTATATTTCCGCCGGCTATATATTCATATAAGGTCTGATGGGAAGCCTCGGCGGCAGCTCTGAAAAGAGCGATAGAGGTAGAATAAATCGCATTTCCTCCCAGATTCTTTTTCTCGGGTGTACCGTCTAAGTCGATCATGATCTGATCCAGTTCCTCCTGATGGCTGACATCTTTTCCGATCAGTGCCGGTGCAAGGATCGTATTTACATTGTCTACTGCCTTATGTACACTTAATCCATGATATTCTGCCGGATCATTGTCCCGCAGTACACAGGATTCGAACATGCCTACAGAAGAACCGGTAGGAGCACAGCCTCTCCCCAAAAAACCGTCTTCTGTTACAACGTCTACTTCTACCATAGGGCGGCATTTACAGTCTACGATCTGACGTGCATGGACAGATTTGATTTTAGAATTCATAGGTCAGTCCTCCAATTTTGGAATATATAGAACATTAAAATCACAAAGGTTCGTACCGGTATTTCCGGTAAATACGGCATCTCCCATTTCAGAAAGGGCTTCATAGCATGCATGACCTCTCAAAGCGCCAAATACATCTACACCTTTTTCCAGCGCCGTTTTATAACTGGCGGAGTCACAGATGCCTCCGGCTACAGGTGTGGTGCCGTCTGTTCCTTCAGAGTCGATGGAAAGCATGCAGGCGCCTTTTGTTTTAGCCGCCAAGATGGAGAAGCTAAGTGTCAGTTCCTGTCCAGGACCGCCGTGTCCGGTGATGAGACTGTTGTCCAGGATCTGTGTCGTTGTCTCTCCAGAGCTTAAAATAACACAAGGTGCTTTGATCGGATTACCATATGCCTGTACTTCTCTGGCAATCGAGGCAAAGAAAGAACCGGCATCTTTGCTTTCACCCTCCAGGAAGGAAGTCAGAATGATAGCTGGAATCCCCATTTCTTCTGCAATCTCTTTGGCATAGATACAGGAATCCGGCAGTGTGTTTAGCAGAAAATAAGTATTGTCTGGGAAAGCTTTCGGTGTTTCGCCTTCCGGTCCTACGTTCATCAGATAGTCAACTACACTCTTGGGAAGCCGATCTGCTACATCATAATCCTTGATGACTCTGCGGGCATCCTCCAGTGTGGTTTTATCTGGCCCCATAGGTGTGCTTGCGTATTTTTCATAAGGAATACCGATATCCTTTGTGGCGGGATTGCCGACTGCGTCGCTGATACCAAAACCGATCAGTTCAGCGCCTACCTTCTGGATACGTTTTGCCAGCATACCGCCGTTCATTGCGGAAATGTGACGGCGGATCGCGTTGACTTCATAAATACCGGCGCCGGATTTTAACATGACATCCGTTGTTTTGATTTCATCGTCCAGTGTAATACCTTCGATAGGGCAGCTCATAAGTGCAGAACTTCCGCCGCTGATCACTACGATGAAAAGGTCATCGGGACCGGCGTGATCCACTAAATCGAGAATCTTTAAGCAAGCCTCATAACCGGCTTGATTTGGAAGAGGATGTCCGCCCACATAGACATCGGTGTTTTGAAAATGATCGGTTTCTTCTGCGACCTTTACAATAGCGATCCCCTTTGTCAACTTATCGCCGAGGATCTCATCTACAGCCATAGCCATGTGGTTGCAGGCTTTTCCTGCTCCTAATAGATATACATGTTTCTTTTTTGATAAGTCCCATGATTTTGTTCCGATATGCAATATATCGCCATCTAGATGCATGATACTTTTAATTCTCTTATAGGCATCCAAACGTTCCAGTGTCTTGTTTGTGATATCCAGTACGACTTTTCTGGAATCAGCGTCTCCATGGGAAACCAGGGCATCGTAATTTTTGATCTTACTCATAGTAATAATCCCCTTTACTTCCTTAATTGATAATAAATCGTATTAAACAGAACATTAAAAGAAAAATGAAAAACAAAATGTATTAAAATGTACTTTTAATAATAATGTGATATATTGAATATGTCAATATATAAATGATAAAAATGAAATAAATAGTGAAAAGTACTAAAAACGAAAGTGAAATATTGTGACAATATCTAAAAAAGCATTAAATATATCGAAAATATTGACATATGCAATATATTATAATAGTATAAATGTATTAAATAAAACATTAAGAACAGAAAAATGAAGTGTGCAAAAATGTAGGAGTGTAAAGGATGCAGTATGTGAAGTAAAGTGATGAAAGGAGAAGAAAAATGGCACATAAAACAGAGTTTCTTTATTTATCAGAAAAGGATACGATTGAAGCAGGTGTTCTTGATGCAGAGAAATGTATTGACAATGCGGAAGAGGTCTTTACCTTATTAAGTAAGGGTGATTATCTGATGGGGGGCAGCAATCACAATAGTCATGGAATGGGGATTGTATTCCCAAAAGAAAGTCCTTTCCCGAACATGCCGGTAGCAGGTCCGGACAGAAGATTTGTGGCGATGCCTGCTTACCTGGGGGGCAGATTTGATGTGTGTGGTAATAAGTGGTACGGTTCCAATGCAGCCAATCCGAAAAAAGGACTTCCAAGATCTGTTCTGACTGTTACATTAAATGACAAAGATACGGGAGAACCGCTTGCTTTTATGTCTGCCAACTTACTGAGTGCGGCTCGTACAGGCGCTGTTCCGGGTGTAGCTGCAAGACATCTTGCAAGAAAAGATTCTGAAGTGATCACAGTTTTAGGATGCGGTCAGATCAACCGTTCCTGCTTACGTTCCATCGCTACGCAGCTTCCTAATCTGAAAAAAGTGATTTGCTATGACATTTTCGAGGCTGCTGCAGAGAAATTCCTGGAGTGGGAGAAAGAAGAACTGGGCTATGAAGGAGAAGTTGTTCTGGATCTTGAAGCTGCTGTATGTCAGGCAGATGTGATCACAGTAGCTGCTTCCAGATTAAAACCATTGTATGTAAAGGATGAGTGGATGAAAGAAGGAGTGACTCTGTTGATCACTGGTCCTATGCAGACAGATGATTCTTTCTGGATGAATACCAATTTGATCTATGACAATGTACGCCTTCATGAAGCTTATGTACAGGAAGCGGTAGAGTCTGGAGATATTGCCGGATATTATAGAGGTGTGATCGGCGGACCGATCTATACGCTGATCGATGCCGGCAAGATGCCCCCTCTGGCAGAATCAACCAGTATAGGTGATGTGATCCAGGGAACCAAACCGGGCAGAACAAATGATAAGGAGAGAGTTTCCTTTGTTGCCTGTGGTATGGCTACTTTTGATGTGGGTCTGGGCTATGACTTATATCATACCGCTTTGGAAAAAGGCATTGGTACCAAATTGACTCTGTGGGATGATCCTTATCAAAAATAAAGAGAGGGGGAAAGTAAAGTGTCGCTATCTTTATTGATAATGATTATATGCTTTCTATTGCTTATGGTGATCGGGCTGCCGATCGCTTACAACTTAATCGTAACAACGTTAGTGTATACACTTGTAGCAGGTTTTGATCCTATCCAGATGGCGATCAAGATGTATGGTGGAATGAATAGCTTTTCCTTTTTGGCTGTTCCGTTCTTTGTATTGACCGGTCAGCTTATGCTCAGAGGAGGCTTGCTGGAATCTTTGATCAAATTTGTCAATGCCTGGTTTGGAAGATTTAAAGGAGCAATCGCGATCGTAACGATCGGAGCTTCCTTACTTATGGGGTCGATCGTCGGTCTGGCTGTAGCATCCGCTGCATCTCTGGGCGCATTCTTGATCCCAATGATGAAAAAAGAAGGCTATTCAGCGCCCTTTTCAGCAGCTGTAATGTCCTCCGCTTCCTTGTTGGGGCCTATCATGCCGCCAAGCGTATTGATGATCCTGTATTGTACGGCAGTAGGCAAAACCTCTATTACGGGAATCTTTATGGCAGCTGTAACACCGGCTATCTTAATAGCGGTCTTGCAGTGTGCAGTTGCGCATCGTGTGGCGAAAAAGAGGGATTATCCTTCTTATGGAAAGACTACATGGGCGGAGAAGGGGAGAGCGACCGGAAAAGCGATTCCGGCGCTGCTGCTTCCAGTGATCATCTTAGGCGGTATTTTCAGTGGAGTATTCTCTATCACAGAGGCATCCGGCGTGGCAGTTATTTACAGTGCGCTGCTTGCGTTCTTCGTAAATAGAAGTGTGAAATTAAAGGATATTCCGGATATGATCATTGAGGCTGCCTCTACATCTGGTCTGGTACTGATCTTGGCCGGAGCCGGTACGGCGATGGCGTGGGGTATAGCCAATGAACGAGTGATGGCTATGCTGAGCGCTCCGTTATCTTCCATGCCGACATGGTTGTTCTTATTGTTAGTAAATATCCTTATGCTTATCTGCGGTATGTTTATGGATGATTATGCGTCAACGGTAATCTTGGCGCCGATCATTTCCCCTATCGCATGGGCTATGGGCATCAATCCGTTACATATCGGCGTTGTATTTTGTGTAAACCTTGTAGTTGGTCTGGCAACTCCACCATTCGGCATTACTTTGTTTGTAACGAGTCCGGTGGCGGGATGTAAGCTGGAAGAAACTGTCCGGGAAGCTATACCGTTTCTTGCTGTGACTATCGGTGTGCTGCTTCTGATCACGTTTGTGCCGCAAGTAGCATTATGGCTGCCGAATTTACTGGGCTATACCGGATAATTGTATCTTAAATAGTAGAAGGGAGAAAAACTATGAAAAAAGGTGTGAGAATTATATTGGCGGCAACGCTTGTGCTGAGTATGACAGCAGGGGCTATGGGATGCGGCATGAAACGTACGAACAGCTCCGGTGGCACTGCAGGCGGCGGGGCGGCGGAAGAAGACATAAGCGGCAGCTATGTGATCCGTATTGCCTGTGAAAATTCAGAGACTTATCCTGCTACACTCGGGCTGCAGGTTATGAAGGAATATGTGGAAAAACAAACGGATGGTAATGTAGAAGTAAATATCTATGCAGGCGGACAGCTTGGTGGAGAAGAAGAGACGCTGGAGCAGGTATCACAGGGGTCTTTGGAAATGGCAGTTGCTTCTTTTGCGCCGGTTGTATCCTATGATCCGGAATTCGAAGTGATGGATATCCCGTTTGTATATAATACCTATAATGAAGCATGGATGGTATTGGACAGCCATATTGGAACAGATATGCTGAATTCTTTGAAGGATTACGGTATGATCGGTCTGGCATTTATGGAGAATGGTTTCCGTCAGGTGACAAGTAATAAATCTCCGGTTGCTGCTATGGGTGACTTGTCCGGCTTAAAGATCCGTACGATGCAGAATAATAACCACATCGGCTTCTTCCAGGCTATGGGCGCTAATCCTACGCCGGTCGCATTCTCCGAACTGTATATGGCACTGTCTCAGAATACAGTAGACGCGCAGGAGAACCCAATCGCCAATGTAACAGACAAAAAACTCTACGAAGTACAGAAGTATCTTTCACTGACAAACCATATTTACGATGCAATGCCATTGGTATGTAACCTGGACTTCTTTGAAAGCCTGCCCGGAAAATATCAGGGGATCGTGCAGACCGGCGCTGTTCTGGGAATGGAATACAGTCGTTTCTGCAATGCAGAAAGAGAGGATCTGATCTTAGAAGAACTAGAAGGCTATGGCATGGAAGTCAATGAAGTGGATGAGGCAGCACATGAAGAAATGAAATCTGTTGCACAGCCTGCAGCGATTGAGTCTGTTGCCAATGATATAGGGCAAGAGAAGGTAGATGCTTATCTGGCAGAGGTAGAAAAAGTGCTTGGGGAAATCAGTGATTATTAAGCAGGGAGAAGGTAGAATATGATCGAAGTATTAGATAAAATAGTCAGAGGGCTGTATAAAGTGTTAAAAGTCGCTTTGTGTGTGGTTTTGATCGCTATGGTCGGCATTCTTGCGGCACATGTTATCGCCCGCTATGTTTTGAATAGTTCCTTGACATGGTCAGAAGAACTTATGAAGATTTTGCTTGTATGGTTTGGACTTTTAAGCGTGTCTGTTCTTGCTGCAAGGAGAGAGCACGTATCGATCGTAGTGTTTAAGGATCATATGCCGAAAAAGGTATCTGCGGTTTTGACAAAACTGACACAGGTCATTACAGTACTTGTCTGTATCGTCGTGATCTATATAGGGATCCAGTATGTACTTACTGCGGGACACCGTCCGACTCCGGCTCTGCGGATGCCCTATGGCTACGCATATGCGGCTATCCCAGTTTCCTTTTTCTTCGTAACGATTTTTGAATTCCGTAATTTGATCGTAGACTTGACGGGAAAAGGAAATTATGCTGCTATCGATAAACCAAAAGAAGACCTGACAGGAGGCAAAGAGGTAACACTGGATTAGGAATCTTGTAGATCTGAAATTCAGTATGGATTTTAAGAGGGTGCTGTGTTGTTTCATGTACAGTACCCTCTTCTTTAATTAGGAGGAGAAGATGGTATTAAAAAAAGAAAAGGGTGGATGGATATATGAAGATCAGTGTCTGCATATGCAGTGTACCATACCTGCAGCTTGTGAAGTAAGCATGCTGCAGACACCGGATATACCTGAATTACGTGAGCAGGAGAAAATAGAACAGGAGATCCGCAGCCCCGGTTCTGGGAAAACATTGACGGAACTTGTCAAAGAAAAAAAAGCAAAAACAGTCAGCATTCTGGTGTCAGATGCCACTCGTGCTGTTCCTACGGCAAAACTGGCATTTGCGGTGGTGAAAGAATTACAAGAGAACCAGATTGCTTTGCAGGATATTACTTTTTTTGTGGCGATCGGAGTACATAGACCGGCTACAGAAGCAGAGTGTCAGGAAATCCTGGGGAAACTGCATGGAAAAGTGAAGATTGAAAACCATACGCCTTTTGATAAGGAAAACTTGTTGTATCTGGGGGATACCAAAAGAGGCACCCCTATTTATGTAAATCAAAGAGCCTATGAATGCGATCTGCATATCCAGATAGGAAAAGTGGAGCCTCATGAATTTGCAGGTTTTTCTGGAGGAAGGAAATCTGTTTTGCCAGGAATTGCCGGTGAGGAAACGATACAGATCAACCACAGACCGGAGATGATCCTGGATCCGAAAGCAGGGATAGGAATATTAGAGGGGAATCCTGTACATGAGGATATGCTGGAAGCTGCCGAAATGTTTCGGATTGATTTTTCCGTAAACTGTATTTTGAATAATACCCTGCAATTGTCCGCCGTCTATGCTGGTACTCTCAAAGAATGTCATGAACAGGCAGTGCAGTATGTGAAAGAAATATTGGGAGTCCCTTTCAAAAAGCCGGATATCTTCATAACCACACCGGGACTTCCTTTGGATATCGATTTTTATCAGGCAGTCAAAGCGCTCATCGCATTGACGGAAGTATTGGAAGAGAGTACGACGGTGATCTTGTACTGTGGATGTAAAGAAGGCATCAATTCGCCGGATATGCTTTCTGCATTCTGTTCTGACGAATCTTTGGAAAATGTGGTAGCCTATACAGAAGAACACTATAAGATACAGATGGATCATGTTCTTCTTCTTTCAAAAATATTAAGAAAACATGTCCGTATCTTTGTTGTATGTCCGAATATAAAGAAGGAAGATGTGGAAGAAATGTTTATGTTTCCTTTTGACAGTCTTCAGGAGGCGGTGGATGAGGCGATCCGCTCAAGCGAAAGAAAAGATCCGGATATCCTGATCTATCCAAGACCACAGACGGGTCTGCCTGAGAAAACAGACTAGGGGTATGTAGAAAAAAGAAGCGCGATGCAGGCGCTTCTTTTATACGATCAATTTATAACCCTAAATAGAATCCCTGATTGAGTATAGATTCTGTTTTTTGTAATACACGCTGCGATTCATCAAAGTTTTTCTGTGTCAAAGCAGTGATCAGATAGTTGGAAAGGCTAAGAGGCGCTGCGTAGGAATTTTTGTAAGTGAGGCTGGAGATAGAACAGGGAAGGATGATATCTCCGTAGTCCTGGACAGCGCTGTAATTATGGCTGGTGAATAGGATGATTTTTACTCCTTCATTTTTTAACCAGGAAAGGATGGTCGTACTTAGTTTAGAATAGCGCGGAAATAAGTAGGCGACGCAGACATCTCCTTCCTTGGCGCTTACGATTTCTTCTGGATAGAGCATACCGACGGACTGGATCAAGTGGACATTTTCCCGGATCTCACTTAAACGCGACGCCAGATAATAGGAGATAGAAAAGGAACTCCGCATGCCGAGTACGTATACATTAGGTGCTTTAGAAATGAGGTTGATAACAGCCTGCAGATCTTCATTTTTCTGTGTGGCTAATGTATGCTGTATATTGTGGATATCATTTTGAAAAGAAGCAGAAAGCAGTGTGTTGTCCGGATAAAACGTCTGACTGGACAAACGTTCTGGCAGCCCTACTTTTGTCTGAATGTTGTTCTGGATGTCTTTTTGCATTTCGCTATAGCCGGAATAGCCCAAAGTTCTGGAGAAACGGATAATGGTAGTTGTGCTGACATTAATCTTTTCCGCGAGTTCTTCCAATGTACAGAAAGCAATCGCATTTAAATTTTCAGTGAGATAATCTGCGATGATTTTTTGAGAACGTGTAAACATATTGTAATGAACGCTTAAATCTTGTAAGAAATTAGACATAATTTGTCCTCGCTTTCTGTAAAATGCTTTCTTTATATTTTAACATTGAAAAGATTGATGTGTCAATGCAGGCAAAATGCAGGCAAAATTTCAAAAAATCTGGAATATACGGAAAAATTCTGTTATGATTCTATTATAGAAAGCGGGGTGGATGAAGTATGCCATTGCCAAGTCAGGAAATACCTTTTGAGAGAACGTCCGCCAAGCAGAAGGTATACGAGACTGTGAAAGACTGGATCATTGAAAGGCAGTTTAAGCCGGGAGAAAAAGTTTCGGACGTAGAGATCGCAGAATATTTTAATATAAGCAGGACTCCCGTGCGGGAAGCATTACAGCTTCTGGAGGCGCAAAAGCTGGTGAGATCTTATCCTGGGAAGGCGACGATTGTTACGGAGATCGAGACGGAAAATATAGAAAAATGGTATTTGCCTATGGCCACACTGCAGCAGCTTGCGATAAAATTAGCAGTGGAAAGAATTACTCCAATGCATATTGACCGGCTTAAACTGCTGAGTGAAATATTTATAGAAAGCGTAAAAGAACAAAATAAGCCAATGCCTATATTGCGGGCGGATAAAGAATTCCACAGTTGTATTCTGGAGGCAGCAGAAAATGAATATATCATGGATTTCTGTAATGTACTTTGGATACACATACAGAGACTGGAATATGGCTTTTTCAGAGATACGCCATTAGAAGATTCGATCAGAGAACATGAGCGGATGATCCGTGCGCTGGAAATGAAAGACGAATACTCGGCATCTGTTCTTGTGAAGGAGCATTGGGACAGATCAGCGCTTTTAATCCAGAGACTGTATAAAAAATAAAAGACCGAAAGAAAGCAGCTGTTTGAGAAAGAGGAACAGCCAAGAAACGCTTCGGCATAGAAAAGCCGGAGCGTTTCTTTTTTTATAGTTGCTCCTGTTTTGCAATGCCAGACATTGACTTTTGTATGCAAAAAAAGTATGATTAAATATGTATATTTGTAGAAAACAAGGAGGCATGTGCCTTGCGGATAAACGGGGATTGCCCGATAATGTGTATATAATGAATAAAGAAGAAAAGGGATCATAGATGAAGAAACACGGAAAAAAGAGCGTTTATATCAGTACGTCAATCATTGTGCTTCTGCTCTCTATATTTATTATGACGGAGATCATTACGCATGTGACTGCCACAAAGGCAGATACAACAGAGGGAATTGAAATTATTAAAAAGGCGGAATCTGCGGATATCAAGACGATCGAGACGAAGATCGCGCAGATAGAAGCAAAGGAGAGCGGAGAGGAAGATACAAGAAGCCCTAAAGAAATCTTTTCCAGTGCGGTTGTCATGGGAGATTCGATCGCAGAAGGCTTCACAGAGTACGATATATTAAATGCCTCCAGTGTAGTTTCTAAGATCGGCGTGGAATTAGATGAACTGGACGAGCAGATAGACCAGGTGGCAAAATTGAATCCACAGGTTATTTTTTTGGCCTATGGGATGAATGATATCATTGCTACACAAGGTGATACAAAAGAGTTTATAAAACAGTATACAGATCTGCTTGGAAAGCTGGAAAAAAAATTGCCGGATACAAAAATCTTTGTAAATTCTATCTTTCCGGTACAGAAGCAGGAGATTGAAAGAGAACCGGCATTTAAGGATCTGGAAAAATACAATGAAGCACTGTCTGATCTGTGCGATGAAAAGCAGCTGGCGTATATAGATAATACAACTTTAGCAGCAGATCAATATTATGAAGAAGATGGCGTGCATTTTACGCCGGAATTCTATCCTATCTGGGCTTCCCATATGGCGGAGGTGGCATCCTTATGAGTAAAAACAGACCAGGCATTTATGAGATTATGAAATATGTTGTACTGGCAGTCATCATAATTTATATTGTTCTGCTTATGCTGTATACAAGCGGCAGTAATCAGCCTTTTGAGAAGGTGGCTGCGGAGGTGGAACGATCTTTGGATACATCTAATCTTGTGCAGATGGATGGGCAGGCATTAAAGCGGTATTATGGATTGAACAGCGCGGATTACGAGGGGGTTCTTTTCTATTCGTCAGAATCTGCTATGTCTGCGGAGGAGGTACTCATAGTAAAAGTGAAAGAGGACAAGCAGGTGCAGGAAGTGTCAGCTGCGATAGATGAATATATTGAAACAAAGAAAAATGAGTTTGAAGGGTATGTGCCGGAAGAAGTAAAGCTTCTGGAAGATGCGCAGCGTGGCGTGAGGGGAAAATATGTTTTTATGGCTGTTGCCCCTAAGGCACAAAAGTACAAAGAAGTGTTTGACAAGAGCCTATAAATAACAGGGAGGAAACAGTGGATGTTATTCAGCAGTATTACGTTTTTGTTTATGTTTCTGCCTATAACGATGGTAGTTTATTATATTGTTCCCCAAAAATTTAAAAATATTGTTATGCTCCTTGCGAGTATCTTTTTTTATGCATGGGGAGAGCCGGTATATATTATCTTGATGCTGCTTTCTATCCTGCTGAACTATTTCTGCGGACAGGATATAGACGCAAAGCGGGAGGATGAAAGGAAAGCAAAACGCAGTCTTATCTTTGCGGTAGTGATCAATCTGCTGCTGTTGGGCTTCTTTAAGTACTATGGTTTTTTGATGGACAGTATCAACACAGTACTTTCAGCGGACATACCATATCGGGAACTTCCGCTTCCGATCGGAATATCCTTTTACACATTTCAGGCATTATCCTATATTGCAGATGTATATTGGGGAAAAGTAAAACCGCAGAAAAATATTTTATATTTTGCGCTTTATATCAGTATGTTTCCGCAATTGATAGCGGGACCTATCGTTCGTTATATTGATATCGAACAGCAATTGGAAAAACGCGTCATATCAGGACGCAGGCTTGGGCAAGGCGCAGTTTGGTTCATACGCGGACTTGCCAAAAAAGTGATCCTTGCCAATACGATCGGACACATATTTGAAGAAATAGCAGCACAGCAGATCGGCAGTTTCAGTGTCGTGACCGCATGGGTTGGGTGTATATCCTATGCATTGCAGATTTATTTCGATTTCAGCGGATATTCGGATATGGCAGTGGGACTTGGAAAAATGTTCGGATTTGAGTTCCGCAGAAACTTTAACTATCCATACATTTCCAGAAGTATCACGGAGTTCTGGCGGCGATGGCATATTTCTTTAAGTACTTGGTTTAGAGAATATGTCTATATTCCACTTGGAGGAAACCGGTGCAGTACATCCCGTCATATTGCGAATCTTTTGATTGTGTGGATGCTGACCGGATTATGGCATGGAGCGGCATGGAATTTTTTGTTGTGGGGCTTATATTACGGTGTTTTATTGATTTTGGAAAAATATGTATGGGGCGAGGTCCTGGATCATCTTCCCAGTATAGCACGGCATATTTATGCAATGGTGCTGGTATTGGTAGGATGGGTATTTTTCTTTAGTCCAAGTTTGGGATATGCGTTCGAGTACCTGGGAGTTATGTTTGGCATCGGCGCCCCCGGCCTGCTCGATAGACAGGCAGGTTTTCTAGTGCTGACACACTGGCTGCTATATGTGGTGGCAGTGGCAGGATGTACAGCAGCGGGAATGCGGATACTGAACAGGTTTATCGGACTGTCACGCAATATGCGCGTCAGAAAGATTATGGCAGTAGCTGTTTATATAGGTATGTTTTTTATTTCTGTGTCATTTCTGGTGACAGATACATTTAATCCATTTTTATATTTTAGATTTTAGGTGAAACTATGGGTGAAAAGAATAGAAAGAAGAAAGGCAAAATTGAAAATTTGATAGGGACTATATTTATCCTGTGTCTGCTTCTTATCATGGTACTCAATATCCTGCTCCCTGACAAGGAGATGTCGGAGGAAGAGAACAGAATGCTGACAGAAAAGCCGAAGCTGGATTGGAGCAGTGTGACAGGCGGCAATTTTATGGAAAGCTATGAAAATTATCTGTCAGATCAATTTGTAGGCAGGAACGCATGGCGCAGTGTGAAGATCTTTTTGGACCGTCTGGGTGGAAGCAGGGAAGAAAATGGAGTGCTGATCGGAAGAAAGGGGCAGCTTCTGGAAAAAATAGAAGTACCGGACAAAGAGAATCTAAGCGCCAATATAGAGGCGATACAAGGCTTTATGCAGGCGTATCCAGATATTCCTGTATCTATGCTTCTTGTTCCGGATGCGGCAAATATTTTAAGCGATACAATACCGCCTCTTGCCGCGGTAGAAGATCAGACACAGCTTATCAATCAGGTGAGAAAAGAACTGGGAGAATCTGTAAATTGGGTAGATGCAGTTTCTGTATTGAATAAACATAAGTCGGAAAAGATTTATTATAAGACAGATCCGCACTGGACAGCGCTGGGAGCATTTTATACATTTCATGAGGCAGCAAAAGCGCTGGACATAGATGAGGATTTTGCAAGCGGATATGTGGCACATCCGGTGACGGACAGTTTCAACGGAACACTTGCTGCGAAAAGCGGTGTGAATCTGGATGTAAAAGAAACGATCGATATCTATGTTCCGAAAGATGAAGATAACGACGTCATTGTAAATTATGTAGACGAGCAGCGCAGAACAACGTCTATTTATGATTCTGCCAAGTTAAAGACAAGAGATAAATACGGGGTGTATTTAGGCGGGAATTCCTCGGTCATTGATATTAAGACAGTGTCATCCAGCAGCAGAAGGCTTTTGCTTGTAAAAGATTCTTTTGCAAATTGTTTTGTACAGTTTTTGACTCCCTATTTCAGAGAGATCATTTTGGTCGATCCCAGATATTATGGAGGTAATATACAAAATATCATGGAGAATTACCGTATAACAGATGTGATGTTCTTGTATAGCGGAAATACATTCTTTTCGGATAACAGTATAAGTGGAGTGTTTGCAAGTGAGTAACCAGATAAAAAAGGAATTTAGCAGAAAAACAGAGCCTGTCCGTCTGAATAAATATTTAAGCGAGGCCGGCGTATGTTCTAGACGTGAGGCGGACAAACTGATAGAAAGCGGCCGGGTGAGCGTGGACGGGAAACGCGCGCTTACCGGTATGAAGATCGTTCCGGGACAGAGAGTGAAAGTGGGAAATAAAATTGTCTCCCGGCAGGATGAAATGGTGGTATTGGCAGTAAACAAGCCTGTAGGGATTGTATGTACGGAAGAAAGGAAAGAGCGCAGCAGTATTGTGCGCTTTTTGCATTATCCGGTACGTGTCACCTATATTGGAAGACTGGACAAAGACTCCAGAGGTCTGCTTCTTATGACAAATAATGGTGACATCATCAATAAAATCATGCGTGCGGGGAATTTTCATGAAAAAGAATATAAGGTGACGGTAGATAAAGAGATCACGCCGGAATTTTTAAAGAAGATGGCAGACGGCGTGCATATTTTAGATACAGTGACAAGGCCGTGCAAAATAAAACAGATAGGAAAGTATACGTTTTCCATCGTGCTGACACAGGGGTTGAACAGGCAGATCCGGCGTATGTGTGAAGCCTTAGGATATAAGGTGAAAGATCTGTTGCGAGTGCGGGTCATGAATATCTGCCTGGGAAGTTTAAAAGAGGGAGAATACAGAAAGCTGACGGATCAGGAACTAGACGGATTGTATGAACTGATAAAAGATTCCTCAAACGAACCCATACGATATATATGATCAAAGATACAGAGAAAAAAGGAAAGCTTGCTGGAGGGATATTGTGGATAAGAAAAAGACAAGGATGCTTGAACTGGTGGAATTGCTCAATAGGGCGCGCCGTGCTTATGAACAGGAAAATACAGAGATCATGAGCAACTTAGAATATGATAGGTTATATGATGAATTAACCGTACTGGAAAAAGAGCTGGGAACGGTGCTTTCTTCCAGCCCTACTATCCATGTAGGGTATGAGGTGTTAAGCGAGCTGCCGAAGGAACGGCATGAGCGTCCGATGCTGTCTCTGGATAAGACGAAAGAAGTTCCTGAGTTAGGCGCGTTTTTAGGCGGGCATAAGGGAATGATCTCCTGGAAATTGGATGGACTTACGATCGTGCTTACGTATCGCCAGGGAAGTCTTGCAAAAGCGGTGACAAGAGGGAACGGGGAAGTGGGAGAAGTAATCACGAATAATGCGAAGGTATTCGCGAATCTTCCGTTTAAGATCCCCTATAAAGGTGAACTTGTTCTTCGAGGCGAGGCGGTGATCAGTTATCGGGATTTTGAAAAGATCAATGCAGAGATTGAAGATGTAGATGCAAAATATAAGAATCCAAGAAATTTATGCAGCGGCTCAGTACGGCAGTTAAATAATGAGATCACTGCAAAGAGAAATGTTCAATTTTATGCATTTAGCCTTGTGCGGGCGGAAGATATCGATTTTAAAAACTCCAGGATTTATCAGATGGAATGGCTGAAAGAGCAGGGGTTCTCTGTCGTGGAAAATCATCCTGTGTCAAGCAGTACTGTGGCAGAAGAAGTGGCATGGTTTGAAAGTCATATCAAAGAAAATGCAATACCATCAGACGGCCTTGTGCTTACCTATGATGATATTGCCTATGGGCAGAGTCTTGGTACAACTGCTAAATTTCCAAGAGACTCGATCGCATTTAAATGGGCAGATGAGACCAGAGAGACTGTCCTACAGGAGATAGAATGGAGCCCGTCGCGTACAGGCCTTTTGAATCCGGTCGCTGTTTTTGAGCCGGTAGAGCTGGAAGGAACGACGGTCAGTCGTGCTAGTGTGCATAATATCAGTATTATGGAGGAACTGGCATTGGGCGTTGGAGATAAGATCCGGGTGTACAAGGCGAATATGATCATCCCGCAGATCGCGGAGAATTTAACACGCAGCGGAGTGAAGGATATACCGCAAGCCTGTCCGGTGTGCGGCGGTGAAACGAAGATATCCATGGAGAATGAGACGAAATCTCTTTATTGTACCAATCCGAAATGCCAGGCAAAGCATGTGAAGTCTTTCGTGCTGTTCGTAAGCAGGGACGCAATGAATATCGAAGGATTGTCTCAGGCCACGCTGGAGAAGTTTATCGCCCGGGGCTTTGTAAAAGATTTTACGGATCTATTTCATCTGGAACGGTACGCAGAAGAGATCAAGCAAATGGAAGGATTCGGAGAAAAATCTTATGATAACCTAATGCGCAGTATAGAGCAGGCAAGACAGACGACGCTGCCGAAACTGTTATACAGCCTGGGGATCCCCAATATAGGACTGTCCAATGCAAAAATGATCTGTAGGGCATTTGACGAGCAGCCGGAACGCCTTATCAATGCATCGGAAGAAGAACTAAGTGCCATTTCCGGAATCGGCGGTGTGATCGCGCATGTGTTCGTAGAGTATTTTTTGGAAGAAGAAAACAGGGAACTGTTCAGGCGTCTGCTTGCAGAGGTTGAACTGCCGGAAATGAAAGAAGAGACAGAAAAGCAGATATTTGAAGATATGAATTTCGTGGTGACTGGCGCAGTTACACATTTTGCAAACCGCAGAGAGATAAAAGAATTGATTGAAAAAAAGGGAGGAAAAGTGACGGGTACGGTGACCTCTAAGACAAATTATCTGATCAACAATGATGTAGATTCTACATCTTCTAAAAATAAAAAAGCAAAAGATTTAGGGATCCCGGTCATTTCAGAGGAAGACTTTCTGAAAATGCTGGAAGAATAGAGCAGGGATGTCTGCAAAAAGCAGAGCGGGACGTTTAGAAAAAGTTCATTTGTCAACGTAAAGTATGTGTATTATAATGAGAGACAGGTTAGTATATACGAGGCAAGAAAGGGAAAGACAATGTCAGATAAAGATTTTATCATAATCGATGAGAAAGAAAAAGAAGAAGAAAAAAGTACGCCGGATACTGCGGCGGAGGATAAAGCAGAAGTAGTACAGACAGAAGAAAAGAAAGATGAAAAAAAAGAAGATGACTATGAAAAGATCTGTTTTATCTGTCACAGACCGGAGAGCGTGACAGGGAAGATGGTAGATCTTCCGAACAATATTACGGTATGTCCGGACTGTATGCAGAAAAGTTTTGATGCCATGACAAGCGGAGCGATAGATTTAAACCGCTTGATGAACATGCCGGGAATACAATTTCTGAATATGTCGGATCTGGAAAATACGATCCCAAAGAGCCAGAAGATCAAGAAGAAAAAGGAAAAGCCGAAAGAATATCATAAACTGGATATAAAAGATATTCCGGCGCCGCATAAGATCAAAGCTCGGCTGGACGAATATGTGGTAGGGCAGGAATATGCGAAAAAAGCGATGTCCGTAGCCGTATATAATCATTATAAGCGTGTGGCTACGGATACGATGGACGATATCGAGATAGAGAAATCCAATATGCTGATGATCGGACCTACAGGAAGTGGAAAGACCTATCTGGTTAAGACACTGGCAAAACTTCTGGATGTGCCGCTTGCGATCACAGATGCGACATCGCTTACCGAAGCAGGATACATAGGTGATGATATAGAGAGTGTTGTTTCTAAGCTTTTGGCTGCTGCGGATAACGATGTGGAAAAAGCAGAACAAGGAATTATTTTTATTGATGAGATTGATAAGATTGCTAAGAAAAGGAATTCGAGCCAAAGAGACGTCAGTGGAGAGTCCGTGCAGCAGGGTATGTTAAAGCTTTTAGAAGGAAGCGAAGTGGAAGTGCCGGTAGGTGCCAACAGTAAAAATGCCATGGTTCCTCTTACAACGGTAAATACGAAAAATATTTTATTTATCTGCGGCGGAGCATTTCCGGATCTGGAAGAGATCATAAAGGAACGTCTGTCCCAAAAGACTTCTATGGGATTTAATTCGGAGTTAAAAGATAAATTTGAACATGATAAAGAACTGTTGTCTAAAGTAACAGTGGAAGACTTGCGTAAGTTCGGGATGATACCGGAATTTATCGGACGTCTGCCTATTATTTTCACTTTAAAAGGGTTGGACAAGGATATGCTTGTAAAGATACTGAAAGAACCGAAAAACGCGATATTGAAACAGTACCAGAAGCTGCTTGCCCTTGATGAGGTAAACTTGAGATTTGACGACAGCGCGCTGGAGGCGATCGCGGAAAAGGCAATGGAAAAAGATACAGGAGCCCGTGCCTTGCGTGCGATCATCGAAGAATTTATGTTGGACATCATGTATGAGATCCCGAAAGATGACAGTATCGGACAGGTTACGATCACAAGAGAGTATATTGAAGGAACCGGGGGCCCGATCATTGAATTAAGAGGGCAGGAAGTTCCCAGATTAAGTTAAATATGAAGGTATGAGAAGAAACACTGTATCAGAACACTTCAGTCAATGACCTGCTTATCTGACACAGTGTTTCTTTGCTGTATTTTTGTATCCAAAGGAAGAAGCGAAAAAGGGAAAGGATAGCATATGGAAGTACAGGATATTTTAGAGCAGGTGAAAACGGGGGATATGTCGGTGGAGGAAGCGGCACAGTACCTGCGCAGAGCGCCTTTTGAAGAAATGGGATATGCAAAGTTGGATGTACACAGAAAACTGCGTTCGGGTTTTGCGGAGGTTATATTTTGCAGCGGCAAAGCAGATGAACATTTGCTCCATATTTATAAAAAGCTGTATGAAGAAGATGGCGAAGTTTTTGGAACTCGTGCGTCGAAAGAGCAGTATCAGCTAGTGAAAACCATACTTCCGGATATAGAGTATGATGAGATCTCCCATATTTTGAAGTTGGAGAAGAAAGGAAAAAAGCGTATCGGGAAGATCGCTGTCTGTACGGCAGGAACGGCAGATATTCCGGTGGCGGAAGAAGCGGCGCAGACGGCGGAGTATTTTGGAAGCCATGTGGAGAGGATCTATGATGTAGGTGTCAGTGGGATCCATCGTCTGATGTCCAGACTGGATGTGATACAGAGCGCGAATTGTGTGGTTGCAGTGGCAGGCATGGAAGGGGCGCTTGCCAGTGTGATGGGAGGTCTGGTGGATAAGCCTGTGATCGCGGTTCCTACTTCTGTAGGATATGGTGCAAATTTAAATGGTTTATCGGCACTGCTGACGATGATCAACTCCTGTGCCAATGGGATTGCAGTGGTAAATATTGATAATGGTTATGGAGCAGGCTATATTGCTACACAGATCAATAGATTGGGGGCAAAAAGATGAAACAGACATTATATCTGGAATGTTATACAGGAATCAGCGGAGACATGGTGGTGGCGGCGCTTCTGGATCTGGGGGCGGATGAAGCGGTGTTAGATAAAGTGCTTGCGAGCCTTCCCTTAGACGGATTTTCGACTCGTATCAGTCGGGTCAAAAGGGCTGGGATAGACGCCTGTGATTTTGCGGTTCTTTTAGATGAACAGCATGAAAATTATGATCACGATATGGAATATCTGTATGGAACACAGGAAGAACATATACATCCGGGGCATACACATACAGGACATATGCATACAGAGCATTCTCATGGCGAGCACGGCCATGCTCAACAGGGGCATGATCATGTACACAGAGGGTTAAAAGATATATTGGAAATCATCGATCACGCAGAAATGACGGAAGGAGCGAGGAAAAAAGCAATACGTATTTTCCATATTCTTGCTCAGGCAGAAGCGAAGGCACATGGGACCGACAAAGAACATGTGCATTTTCATGAAGTGGGAGCTGTAGACTCCATTGTAGATATCATAGCGGCAGCAGTATGTCTGGATAATCTGGGGATTGAGGAGACGATCCTGCCTGTGCTTTATGAGGGGACTGGCTTTATCCGGTGTCAGCATGGCTGGATGGCGATACCGGTTCCGGCAGTGGCGGCGACAGCAGAGGCATATGCTCTGCATCTTCATATTACGCAGAGAGAGGGAGAATTGGTAACACCGACAGGAGCAGCGATCGCGGCGGCTATCAAAACGACGGATAAACTGCCAGATACATTCTATATCAAAAAGACAGGGCTGGGAGCAGGAAAGAGAAACTATGCATATCCCAGTCTGCTGCGGGCGATGTTGATCGAGACAGATGAGGAAGAAAAGGCGGGAGAACGAGACAATATATATAAATTGGAGACAAATATAGACGATTGTACAGGGGAAGTCCTTGGATATGTGATGGAGAGATTGTTTGAAGCAGGGGCAAGAGACGTATACTATTCTCCAATCTATATGAAGAAGAACCGGCCGGCTTATCAATTGAGTGTTATCTGTACAGAGGAAAGGGTTTCGGCACTGGAAAAGATGATTTTTAAGGAGACAACGACGATCGGGATCAGACGGCAGAAAATAGAGCGCGCGGTACTTAAGCGGGAGATACAGACTGTGCAGACTTCTCTGGGGACAGCCAGGGTAAAAGTGTGCGGTATCGAGGACGGTGATCGTGTTTATCCTGAGTATGAAAGTGTCAGAGCATTGAGTCGACAGCATGATAAATCTTACCAGGAGGTCTATCAGATTATTGCGGAGGAATATAAGGAAAAGTTATATCCATCCGGGCACCTCGCAGCACATGACTTACAGGCGGGCATGCTCCGTACGATAAGGTATGATGAAAAGTGCGCGGCACTTTTTCAAAAAATGAAAGAATGTACGAAGAATGGTGTGGCGGTTGCATTTTCCGGTGGAGTGGACAGCAGTCTGCTTTTAAAGCTTGCCTGTGAAGCGGCAGATGAAGGACAGAAGGTTTATGCGATCACAGTACATTCCAGGCTGCACCCAGCGGAGGATCTGGAGACGGCGGCGAAGGTGGCAGAAGAAATAGGAGCTGTCCATAAAATTGTTTTTGTAGATGAATTGAAGGAAGCAGACATTTCTGACAATCCGAAAGAACGCTGTTATCTTTGTAAGAAATATATATTTCAAAAAATGATAAAAACGGCGGCAGAACTAGGAGTTAACTGTCTGGTAGAAGGAACCAATGAAGATGATCTGCATGTATACAGACCGGGAATACAGGCCATTAAGGAACTCGGGATTTTAAGCCCGCTGGCAGAATGTGGGATGACGAAGAAGGAAATAAGAGAGTTGGCACAGACTTATCAGATTTCTGTGGCAAAACGTCCATCCGGCCCTTGTCTGGCTACCCGTTTTCCTTATGGGACAAAACTGTCCTATGAGCGGATGGAACAAGCGGAACAAGGGGAACGTTTTTTGCGATCCCTAGGTTTTTCTACAGTCAGGCTGCGGGTTCATGGGAAACTTGCCAGAATAGAGGTAAAGGCGGCAGAATTAGGCGAGGTACTGAAAAGAAAAAAGGAGATCATACAATACTTAAAAGGACTCGGTTATGTATATATTTCGATCGATCTAGAAGGCTTTCGATCTGGCAGCATGGATGCAGATATAGAAGATGGAGAGAAAGATGAGACATAACAGACGGGAATTTTTTATCTGTGTAATTCCCTCTGTTCTTGCGTTTGCTCTATCAGGTGTCTATGCGATCGTAGATGGTTTTTTTGTAGGAAACAGCATTGGGGATGTGGGGCTTTCGACGATCAATATCGCCTATCCTGTTACGGCATTGCTGCAGGCAGCAGGCACAGGGATCGGGATGGGAGGCGCTGTCCAATATGCTATCCGGGCAGCGCAAGGAAAGCAAAAAGAGCAAAATGCGTACTTTAGCGGCACTTTAATTCTGCTTCTTATCAGCAGTTTAAGTATTATGTTATTGGCTTTTTTTGCCAGACGTCCAATCCTTATTTTATTGGGGGCGCAAGGAGAGGTGTTTGAACTGGGAGAAGAATATTTGTTTGTGATCAGTTTAGGCAGTATATTTCAGATATTTGGAACCGGTGTGGTGCCGTTGATCCGGAATATGGGCGGCTCTTTATATGCCATGGGGAGCATGGCAGCAGGATTTGCGGCAAATATCATATTGGATTATTTCTTTGTGTGGGTGTTCCCGTTTGGGATAAAAGGTGCAGCGGCAGCTACTGTGATCGGACAGGCAGTGACAGCGGCAGGGGGAATGCTCTATTTTGTCTGGAAAAGGTGCCCCTTTCTCCTTCCGGATGTAAACAGGAAGAAGACAGTATATATGACAATTCTGAAAATTGCTGTGTCTCCTTTTGGCATTACATTTTCTCCCATGCTTACATTGATGTTGATGAACCGTTTTGCAATGCGGACAGGGGGGACAGAGGCGGTCGCATGTTATGCCTGTGTGGCATATGTGACAACGATCGTTTATATGCTGCTGCAAGGCGTAGGGGATGGGAGTCAGCCATTGATCAGCCAGTATTATGGACGGCAGGATAAGGAAAAAATGCGCCATGCGGGATCTATGGCTTATAGGATGGCTGCGGCCGTGGCAGCTGTAAGTGCCGTTGTCTTATATTTTGCGCGGAAAGTGGCAGGCAGTCTGTTTGGGGCTTCCTCTGCGGTAAATCAAGAAGTGGCAGAGGCGCTGCCGTTTTTTCTTGCAGGTTTTCTTTTTTTATCTTATACAAGGATCACCACATCTGTTTTTTATGCCAGTGAAAAGAGTATACAATCCTATATTTTGGTGTATGCAGAAGCGGTCTTTTTGTTTGTGTTTTTGCTGTTTTTGCCTGACAGGATGGGGATAAGCGGACTATGGAGTTCTGTTCTGGGCGCCCAGATAATGACGGCTATTCTTGCAAAGCTGCAAAATAGTTCTTTTGTAAAAAGGAAATGTATTGTAAGATAAAAAGGCATGCCCATCCGGGCATCCCGTAATTTATGCCTTGCAGGCGGGCGTGCTGCGCATCATACGGTATATATATGATCAAGAAAGAGGGAGTAATGATGAATAAAAAAGAAGTATTAGAGATACGAAAACAATTTACACCTGCCAATTGTGCGATCACAAGAATCTGCGGGTGTTATGTAGATCATGAAAAGAATAAAAAGATGGAAGCCAAGGAGGCTTTTTTGTCTTTGCCGGAGGAAGAGGCATTTAAATATTTTGATATATTTAAGAAGACTCTATCCGGGACAATGGGAAAGAATATGCTCAACATGTCGTTTCCACTGGATGCCGAAATGCCGGGCGGCACACAGGAATTTTTGCTGAAGCTGAAAAACAGTAAATTGGAAGATGATATGCTTCTGGAAGAATTTTATGATAAAGTGATCGAAAGTTACATATATGAAGAAAATTATTATATTATACTGATCCATGCAATGTATGATATACCGGGAAAATCGTCAGACGGAATAGAGATGTTCGATGCATCGGATGAAGTATATGAATATCTCCTGTGCAGTATCTGTCCGGTTTCTCTTTCGAAAGCCGGACTCTCCTACAATGCGCAGGATAACCGTATTGAGGAAAGAGTGAGGGATTGGGTGGTGGATATGCCGGACAAAGGGTTCTTATTCCCAGCGTTTACAGATCGCAGCACAGATCTTCATGGAGTACTGTATTATACGAAAAAATCGGAAGATCTGCAGCCGGAGATGGCTGAACATGTACTGGGAGCATCTATGCCAATGTCCGCGGACACACAAAAGGAGACGTTTCAGATGATCATAGAAGATACCTTGGGAGAAGATGGAGATTATGAGACGGTCCGGAATATCCATGAGACACTTCATGAAATGATAGAGGAGCATAAGGAAGAACCGGAACCACTGGCGTTAGACAAGACAGATGTGAAAAAGATTTTTGAAAAAAGCGGAGTTTCTAACGAGAAAATGGAGGATTTCGAAAAGAATTTTGAAGAAAATGCAGGAGAAAAAGCCTCTCTTTTGGCATCCAACATTACCGAGGTAAGGAAATTTAATATTGAGACTCCGGACGTGGTGATCAAAGTCAATCCTGAGCGGGCAGATTTGGTAGAAACCAGGATCATAGATGGAAGACAATGCCTCGTAATACCGGTAGATGATCACATAGAAGTAAATGGGATACAGGTAAAAACAATAAAAAGAGAAGAAATAAGAAGTTCATCCACAAAGTAGCGCATAAAATGTGTATTTTGCATGGTCCGTCAGGGATTTGCCGAAATTTTCGCTCATGCAAAATACACATATTTTTTACGCCATTTTATCAGTTGAATTCTAATTTAATGTTTTTGCCTTTGGAAGAGATTGTTTGTCATTTGTATTGTTCTATTGATTTGTTCCTGTTCTTCTTTTGATTTCCCTTCTTTTAGTATTTCAAAGATAAGGGAAGCTTCATCGGGGGTAAAGCTTAAGCCTTTTTTATTTGCATTTGTGATGAGTGCAAGCAGGATCGGAGCCAGTTCTTTGCCAGATTTTCCGGCAGTCTGTTGTGCCGCCAATTTGATCAGTTCTAATTTGGCGGGATCCATATTTTTCATAGCCGGATGGTTGAGCCATTCATTCAATCGTATCATCTCCTTTTTGTGATTTTTGTATGTTAGTAATATCATTATTGGAAAATAGAGAATTATATGTCTCAAACATTTCTTTTTGTTCAGGAGTAAGCATTCCCATCATCATATCCATTGGAGAAATGCCCATCTGCGGATGAGAGTTTTCGGATCCAGAGTCAGCAGGAGCATAGGATTCTTGAAACACTTTCAGCATTTCCATCATCTGCATCATATTAGAAAATTGTTCCAGAGCAGAAGATTCTTCCGGGGGAAGATAGGGTGCCATATCATCCAATATTTCTGCCGGGGAAGAGGGGAAAGGCTTGCTAAACGTTTGAGAGTGCAAGGCAGGACCGCGTTTTTGGAAAAAGGCCAGTGTCTCTTTTAATTCGACAAATTTGATAAAGGTTCCCAATATTTGCTGCCCCGATACAGGCGTGTAGGGGAGTATAAGTTTTAATGTCTGAAGTATAGGAGGGGTGACGAGAGCATCAAAAGGGGTCATCAGTCTGGGCGTTTTTTTCTCCATAAGCGCTCCTGGATACAGCGTTATAAATATATATGTCTTTGGAAGCAAAAATATGATTTCGCCGGGACGGCATAGGGGAGGCACACGCATATATTGTACGTTACATATTGTAATAAGAAGATAAAAAATGGTGCGTATAATATGAAAAGAAGATTGATCATTGATGGAAATGCGGTTTATGAATTAGATGAGGAATGTATGCTTCAAAAAAAGAAGGAGGAGAAAAAAGAACAGACGAATACAGACAAAAGTATGAAACAAACCAAAAAAACGGACTCAACAGAATAAAGACAAGAGAAAATCGTTC
Source organism: Mediterraneibacter sp. ICN-202921 (assembly GCF_037890075.1). Lineage (NCBI taxonomy): Bacteria > Bacillati > Bacillota > Clostridia > Lachnospirales > Lachnospiraceae > Mediterraneibacter > Mediterraneibacter sp. ICN-202921. The sequence continues at coordinate 246,908 of NZ_JBBKBE010000003.1, forward strand.
TTTGACTGAAGGCAAGGATGTTGAGATAACATCGTATCGACAGTTATAAAACTTGAATTTTAGTATGTATATAAAAAATGACAGTATTACTGGAGAGCACAGAAAAAAATAAAAGGCTGCGGCTTGGGCGGATGTTTTACCCGCCCAAGCCGCAGCTTGTTAAAATCAGTGATCACATATGGATCAGCATCCACAGCCGTTATTTCCGAAACCGCCGCAGCAGCACAGAAGTAAGATGATCCACAGGCAGCTGTCATTGCCGCCGAAACCGCCGCCAAAACCATTTCCACATCCGCCGCAGCAGCAAAGCAGGATAATGATCCACAGACAGGAAGACATTCCGCCTCCATTTTCGCATCCGCATCCACAGTTTGTAGCACTTAATTCACTCATATTGAAATCCTCCAAATATGTTTATTTACAGTTACATAATATGCCTCTTCAGAGAATGTGTGAGGAAAAAGAAAAAACATTTTAATACCATTTTAATAGGGGCTGCCTTTACTATTATCCAGATTTTATATCTGTTGTGCTACATTTTCTTATGTGCTGAACGTATATGTTTAATACAAACAAAAGAAAGGAATGAAAAAGCTATGATGGATGTTCTTATGTTTTTAACGTTTTTTGTTTGCTTTGGGCTTATGAAGCTTCTGGCAGACTGGTGTGAAAAACAGGTAAGAGTACCTAAGATGGAAGGTCAGGAGGAAGAAAAATGATCGCGCTTGGAATTATTATCATCTTATTGGCAGGGTATCTGCTCTATGCGTTGGTATATCCAGAAAAATTATAGTTTAGGATAAGTGGAGGATAAATACATGTTACAGATTATATTAACACTTGCAATATATATAGCGCTGGTCATCCCGGTAGGAACTTATATGTATCACATTGCGGCGAACCAGAGGACGTTTGCAGATCCGGTTTTCGATCGTGTGGACGGTGTGATTTATAAAGTATGCAGGATAAAAAGGGAAGGGATGAACTGGAAGCAGTATGCACTGCATCTCATCATGACAAATGCGGTGATGGTAGTGATAGGATATTTGATCTTGAGATTTCAGGGGATTTTGGCGGCAAATCCTAATGGGATGGAAGGCATGGAATCTACTTTGTCATTTAATACCATCATCAGCTTCATGACGAATACAAACTTACAGCACTATTCCGGTGAATCGGGACTTTCCTATTTAAGTCAAATGTTGGTCATCGTCTTTATGATGTTTACGTCAGCGGCTTCCGGCTATGCCGCATGCATGGCATTTTGCCGCGGGCTGGCGGGCAAAAGAAAAGATGTGGGCAATTTTTATGAAGATATGGTGAGGATTACGACCAGGCTCATGATCCCATTATCCATCATCGGAGGTCTGCTCCTGATATGGCAGGGAGTTCCGGAAACATTTCAGGCAAACTTTACTGTACAGACGCTGGAAGGAAAGTTCCAGGATATTCAGACAGGACCGGTAGCAGCACTGGAGATCATCAAACATCTGGGAACAAACGGAGGCGGCTTCTTTGGTGCGAATTCAACGGCACCATTTGAAAATCCAACGATTATTACAGATCTGATCGAATTATGGTCCATGATGTTGCTTCCAGGTGCATGTGTCATCACATTTGGAAGAATGACAATGTCCAGAAGAAAAGAAGAGAGGGTCGTGCGTGCGGCACAGACAGTGAAGGATGCTCCTACAGCAGCAAAGAAAGCTCCGGCAAAAAAGGTATTCTTTGGAAAACAGGGGAGAACAGTTTTTGCAGCCATGTCCGTGCTGTTCCTGATCGGACTTACGCTGTGCTTTTTCTCTGAGAGTGCCGGAAATCCTGTTTTGGAACAGTGCGGTCTGAATCAGGATATGGGAAGTATGGAAGGCAAAGAAGTTAGATTTGGGACTGCACAATCTTCCTTGTTTACGACAGTCACTACTTCTTTTACAACAGGAACCGTGAACAATATGCATGATACACTGACCCCTCTTGGCGGCATGGTCCCGCTGCTGCATATGATGTTAAACTGTGTGTTCGGAGGAAAAGGCGTAGGGCTGATGAATATGATCATGTACGTTATCCTCGCAGTATTCCTCTGCGGCCTGATGATCGGGCGTACGCCGGAATATTTAGGAAAGAAGATAGAAGGATGCGAGATGAAATTAGTCGCTGTCGTACTGATCATACACCCGCTTCTGATTCTTGGATTTTCTGCTTTTGCAGTCATGACGTCTGCAGGACTGGAAGGAATCACGAATCCGGGATTTCACGGACTGACCCAGGTATTGTATGAATACGCGTCATCAGCGGCCAACAATGGTTCTGGTTTTGAAGGACTTGCCGATAACACCTATTTCTGGAATATCACAACAGGACTTGCGATGTTTTTCGGAAGATACATTGCGATCATCGCACAGCTGGCGATCGCAGGAAGCCTGCTGGCAAAGAAACGTGTCAATGAGACGGTCGGTACATTGAGAACAGATAACTCTATTTTTGTAATCATCCTCGTAGCGGTTGTATATATTTTCACAGCATTGACATTCTTCCCGGCATTGGCGCTTGGACCGATCGCGGAACATCTTGTTTTGTGGATGTCATGATTTAGACAGGAGCAGAGAATTGAGGTTGAGAAAGGATATCGATTGAGATGACTAAACAAGAAAAAAGAACAAAATTTATTACACGGGATATACTAAAAAGCTCTGTTATAGGTGCTTTCCAAAAATTGGATCCCAGATATATGATAAAGAATCCTGTTATGTTCGTTGTTGAAATCGGATTTGTGTTAGCGATGGTGATGACGATCATGCCGACTGTATTTGGAGATGACAGTACATTGAGACTGTATAACGGAATCGTAACAGTGATCTTGTTTATTACAGTGCTGTTTGCGAACTTTGCAGAGTCTGTTGCAGAAGGACGCGGTAAAGCGCAGGCAGAATCTTTGAAAAAAACAAAGAGAGATACGATGGCAAATGATAAAAAAAGAGCAGGCAGATGGAAATATTGAATATCATGCATCTGTCAACTCCATATAGCGCGATACTTTCTGCATTGATATTCAATGCGGTCATCATTCCGTGTCTGATACCGATCGCAATGCGGGGCGTAAAGTACAGACCAATGAGTTCAGAAAAGATGCTTCTTAAGAATATGGGGATCTATGGTGTGGGCGGATTGATCCTTCCATTTATCGGGATCAAATTGATCGATCTGATCGTAACCCCGCTGCTTGTACTGATTGGATTATAAAGGTAGGAGAAGAAAAATGAAAAGTTTTGGAATGTATTTTAAGAGAGCGCTGTTTCTTACATTGGCGTTATTCGTTATTTGTGGAGTTTTATATCCGTTTGCACTTACCGGGCTAGGGCAGTTATTTTTCAACAAACAGGCAAACGGAAATATGATTGAAGTAAACGGAAAATCGATAGGTTCTGAATTGGTCGGACAGGCATTTGAGAGAGACGAATACTTTCATGGAAGAGTTCCTTCGGTACATTATAATATGTATTAGGATACAGAAGGATAGACTGATAACAAAGAAGTTGCTCATCAGAGCAGCAAAAGATTCGTTTGTTAAATTGTCTCCAAAGACAGAGATAAAAAATCCGGTGATGTTTTTTGTATATCTATGTGCGTGTGTTACAACATTGTTATACGCAGCAGGAGTATTCGGATGGCAGGATACATCTGTTGGCTTTACGTTTGCAATAGCGATGACGCTTTGGCTTACTGTGCTATTTGCAAATTTTGCGGAAGCGCTCGCAGAAGGGCAGGGTAAGACGCAGGCAGCTGCATTGCGCCAGTCCAGAAGGGATGTGACGGCGTATGGGATAGCTTCGCCGGAGGAAAAAGACAAGAAAGAGAAAGTATGGTCGTCCATGCTGCATATAGGAGATCTGGTATTGGTAGAAGCCGGACAGCATATTCCGGCTGACGGTGTAGTGGTGGAAGGAGCAGCACGAAAAAAGACGCCCAGTGAAATTTCTTTAGAGATTTTTCTTACAGTGCTTACGGCCATTTGTATTGATTGATTATGGAGCCGGAACAGTATCGGTAGAAGGGCGTGAAATACATTTGATGCCGCTGGAACATAGTCTTCTTTGCCTGTTGGCACAGAATGTGGGAAAGGTCCTGACCTATCAGTTCATCTTAGATAAGGTGGAAGATAAGGCGACATCTGGTCAGGGGTAAAGAAAATAAACACTTTTCGATGTAAGATTCATATTCTGGTAAAAAAGGTGTTTGTATGAGATGGGTAAAAGAAACGACAGGATACTGGTGTGAAGATACCATATCCGGCAAGTATATAGGACAGGGTGTATGTGCGGCGATATTAGATACGGGGATAGCACAGCACCCTGATTTTGCCGGCAGGATTCTGGCATTTAAGGATTTTACCGGGCAGGAGCGGGAGGCTTATGATGACAGCGGGCATGGTACTCATGTGGCTGGTATTCTGGCGGGAAGCGGATGCAGATCTCAGGGAAATTACGCAGGAATGGCGCCCAAAGCAGGACTTCTGATAGGAAAGGTGCTAGATAAGGAAGGGAACGGAGCTGTTCGGACAATTTTGGATGGGATTGAATGGCTCACAAAGCTGCGGACAAAATATTCTGTCCGGATTGTGAATATTTCGGTGGGAACACACCCTGATCTGGAAAAATATCAAAAAGAGCTCCTATTAGAGGCGGTAGAAGATTTGTGGGATCAGGGAGTTGTCGTCGTTGTATCTGCCGGCAATTATGGGCCGGAGGCCGGAACTGTAGCAGTACCAGGAAACAGTCCCAAGGTGATCACGGTCGGGGTACCGGATTATGCAGAAACATCTGTGAAACTGCCGGTTATAGGCGGAAAAGGGAAAATTAAGAATTATTCCGGGCGAGGTCCTACGGAACAGTGCGTGGTAAAGCCGGATGTCCTGGCGCCGGGAACTGGGGTCATAAGCTGCAATAGCCGGTTTAACAAGAAGACGGAAGGATTTTATACAAGCAAAAGTGGAACATCTATGGCAACACCGGTAGTAGCAGGCGCAATCGCCTGTCTTCTGTCCAAAGAACCGGATATGACAAATGCAGAAGTGAAGTTGAAATTGCGCGCTTCCTGTACCAGGAGAGAGAAAGAACCCGGATGGGGAATGCTGCAGGTGGAAAAATTATTGTCCCGCAGTACGTGAAAAAGTCCTGAGAAGGTGTCAAGAGAAAAAGCTTGACAACCCCTTTCTTTTCATGTAATATAACAAAGGTGATGAAAATGGATGAGATTTTTAAACAGGCATTGCTGTATGATTTTTACGGAGAACTTTTGACAGAACATCAAAAGGAAATCTACGAACAGTTTGTCCTGGAAGATTTATCCTTGCGTGAGATCGCGTTAAGCGCCGGAATCAGCAGGCAGGGAGTCCACGATATAGTGAAACGCTGTCAAAGGATTTTGGAGGGCTATGAAGAAAAACTGCATCTTGTAGAAAAGTTCGTTTCTGTTAAAGAAAAGGTGCATGAGATCGACAGGATTTTGGAGATGTACGGAAACGAAAAGACAGATACACAGAAAATGATAACCGAAGTTCGTAAGATCGCGGATAAAATTATAGAGGAGTTGTAGGATGGCATTTGACAGTTTAACAGAGAAACTTCAAAATGTGTTTAAAAACTTAAGAAGCAAAGGCCGTCTGACAGAAGACGACGTAAAAGCCGCTTTAAAAGAAGTCAAGATGGCGCTTTTGGAGGCGGATGTCAATTTCAAGGTAGTCAAAGGTTTTGTAAAAAGTGTGCAGGAGCGCGCAGTCGGGCAGGATGTGATGAACGGACTGAATCCCGGTCAGATGGTGATCAAGATCGTAAATGAAGAACTCATTAAACTGATGGGTTCTGAAACCACGGAGATTAAATTACAGCCGGGAAGCGCGATCACAGTGATCATGATGGCAGGTCTTCAGGGTGCCGGTAAAACGACGACGACGGCTAAGCTTGCCGGAAAGTATAAAGTGAAAGGAAAGAAGCCGCTTCTGGTCGCTTGTGATGTATACCGCCCTGCGGCGATCAAACAGCTGCAGATAAACGGAGAAAAACAGGGAGTGGAAGTCTTCTCTATGGGTGAGAAGAATCGTCCTGCGGATATTGCGAAAGCGGCTGTTGAACATGCGAAAAAGAATCACAATAATCTGGTGATCCTGGATACGGCAGGCCGCCTTCATATAGATGAAGAGATGATGGAGGAACTGCAGGAGATCAAGCAGTCGGTAGAAGTTCATCAGACGATTTTAGTCGTAGATGCCATGACTGGGCAAGATGCGGTGAATGTAGCCGGAAGTTTCAATGAAAAGATAGGGATTGACGGCGTGATCGTCACGAAATTGGACGGCGATACACGAGGCGGTGCTGCGCTTTCCATCAAAGCAGTTACGGGATGTCCGATCCTTTATGTAGGTATGGGAGAAAAGCTGTCCGATTTGGAACAGTTTTATCCGGACAGAATGGCTTCCCGTATATTGGGGATGGGCGATGTCCTGACCCTGATCGAGAAGGCTGGAGCCGAACTGGATGAAGAAAAGGCCAGGCAGATGGCAGACAAGATGAAGAAAGCCCAGTTTGATTTTGAGGATTATTTAGAGAGTATGAATCAGATGAAGAAGATGGGAGGGCTTTCCAGTATTCTGGGTATGATGCCGGGACTTGGCGGCATGGGCGGCTTTGGAAAAGGTAAGATGCCGGAGCTTGACACGGAAGAGAATGAAAAGAAAATGGCGCGGATGGAAGCTATCATCTATTCTATGACGGTGGAGGAGAGAAGAAATCCGGAGATGTTAAATCCTTCTCGGAAGCACAGGATCGCAAAAGGCGCCGGTGTAGATATCGCAGAAGTAAACCGGATGGTAAAGCAGTTCAATGAGACCAGGAAGATGATGAAAAAGCTTCCTGGCATGATGGGCGGCAGAGGTGGTAAAAAAGGCAGATTTAAACTTCCTTTTTAACACATAGATGTCTTTTTTGCACAGCGGAAGAGACGAAAAACTAAATGAAAAGAAAGAAAAAACAGAGGTGAAAGAAAATGGCAGTAAAAATCAGATTAAGAAGAATGGGACAGAAGAAGGCTCCTTTTTATAGAATCGTAGTGGCTGATTCAAGGTCCCCAAGAGACGGAAGATTTATCGAGGAGATCGGAACATATGATCCGAATCAGGAACCAAGCGTATTCAAAGTAGATGAGGAAGCAGCAAAAAGATGGCTCAATAATGGAGCACAGCCAACAGAAGTTGTAGGCAAGATTTTCAAAGCAGCAGGAATTGAGAAATAAGCTGTTTTCGCGGAGGTGCGCGTAAATGAAAGAATTAGTAGAAGTGATCGCGAAAGCGTTGGTAGATGATCCGGACGGTGTCTCTGTAACAGAGAGACAGGACGGAAGAACGACAGTACTTGAGCTGCATGTATCCGATGGAGATATGGGAAAAGTTATCGGTAAGCAGGGACGTATCGCAAAGGCGATCCGTTCTGTGGTAAAAGCAGCGGCGGCGAAAGAAGATAAAAGAGTTGTCGTGGACATCATGTAGATAAGGCGCGGGCGTGAAGAGCCTGTGAAAAGGGGCAGCCTTCATAGATAGGATATGGAAGCTGCCTTTTTTTGATTTCATAGGAAATTGCTTTCTATTGAAAGCAAAAAGCTTTGCAAGGATCGATCTTTCGGTAAAAAGATATTATACAAGGAGATATGGAAATGGAACAGCTGCTGCAGGTTGGGGTTATCACATCGACACATGGGATCCGGGGAGAAGTCAAGGTGTTTCCTACGACAGATGATCCGGAACGTTTTAAAAAATTGAAAAATGTGATACTGGAAACAGGAAAAGAACAGATCTCCCTCAAAATACAAGGTGTAAGATTTTTTAAAAATTTGGTGATCGTAAAATTTGAGGGGATCGACAATATAAATGAGATAGAGAAATACAAAGGGAAAGCGCTTTTTGTACCGCGTGAGGATGCGGTGGAACTTGGTGAGGACGAATATTATATCGGAGATCTGATCGGAATGGATGTCTATACACAGACGGGGAAATTTGGGATTTTAAAGGACGTTATAGAGACGGGAGCTAACGAAGTGTATGTCATTGACTCTATAGAACATGGAGAAGTGCTTGTTCCCGCGATCAAGCAGTGTATACGCAGGGTGGACGTAGAGGCAGGAAAGATGGAGATTTTCCTTTTGAAGGGATTGATCTAGTCTTTGCCGCAGAAAGGAGCAAGAGAAAAAACAATGCATTTTCATATATTGACACTGTTTCCGGATATGGTCATGAGTGGATTGAATACGAGTATCATCGGCAGGGCGGTGAAAAATGACCTGCTTACGATCGATGCGGTAAATATCCGGGATTTTGCGTTTAACAAGCACCAGAGTGTGGATGATTATCCCTATGGCGGCGGAGCAGGCATGTTGATGCAGGCGGAACCGGTATATTTAGCCTATCAGTCTGTGGCAGAGAAACTCAGCAAAAAGCCGAGAGTGGTCTATCTCTCGCCCCAGGGGCAGACATTTTCGCAGCAGATGGCGGAAGAATTCGCGCAAGAAGAAAATCTGCTCCTTTTGTGCGGACATTATGAAGGGATAGACGAGAGGGTACTGGAAGAAATCGTTACAGATTATGTATCGATCGGTGATTATGTACTTACGGGCGGAGAACTGCCGGCAATGGTGATGGTGGATGCGATCGCCCGTATGGTGCCGGGAGTTTTGCACAATGATGTTTCGGCAGAATTTGAATCCTTTCAGGACAATCTGCTGGAGTATCCGCAGTATTCAAGACCGGAAGAATGGCATGGGAAGAAGGTGCCGCCGGTTCTTCTTTCAGGACATCATGCCAATATCGAGAAATGGAGAAGGGAACAGTCTATTTTGCGGACTTGGAAGAATCGTCCGGACCTGCTGGAAAAAGCTGTTCTTACGGAGGCAGAAGAAGAGTTTCTAAAGAAAAATCAAAACA